>JAIRTJ010000005.1 GCA_031254995.1 Eubacteriales Family XIII. Incertae Sedis bacterium | reverse complement strand
ATAGGTCTGATTGAAAAAGACGAGTTGGTCGAATTCGCAAGATGTCTGGATGAGGATTTTGCGCGTCTGGGTTTCGATGAACTGCGCGGGGATAAACCCGATCTGTTGAGTTTCCTGATCGAATATCGCATAGGAAAATCCGCGATCGATGAAAACGGCAACAATTTGCCGCGCGCAAATCAGGAGGAAGAAAAAACGCAAAATTCTTCGGTCAACTCTCATAGCTTTTTAAACTATTCCATTACGAGCGATTTTGAGCGTTCCGTCGAATGGTTGAAAAAGCACGGGTATTATGACAAAATGATCGAGGCGTCGGAAAAGATCAAGGAGATGCAAGGCGATGAGACTCACTATTTCGGTTGAAAGGGCGCGTTGATCTTCAGGCGAAAACGCACTCGGCCCTATCATAAATGACTCCGCTTCGCTCCGCACTTATGATATAACAACCGCTTTCCGCGCTTGTCATATCCTTTTGTCTGCCGTGCGATTTTTTCGCCTGCGGCGAAAACGCACTCGGCCCTATCATAAATGACTCCGCTTCGCTCCGCACTTATGATATAATACATACCGATAAGGCTTGCGGCTGTCGGGACGATTTGGGGCGCGCTCGGTTTTTGCATAGACGGATCGAAACCTCGGATTTTGCGCTTGAAGCAATCAAATCGCACGGAAGAATCGCAACGCCGAGATAAGTCGAGGGTGCGGATATGAGTCAAAGGAAGACGTTTTTTCGCAAAAGCGCGCAAGAGGGATCTTCTGTCGAAGAAGCGGAAAACATAAGAGAAACGAATAAAATACTCGAACAAGAACGGCGCAAGAGCAAGGCGCTTTTGGAGGGCAATCCGCATCCGAGCGTCATGTTGGACGCCGATTTGAATATTTTGGATTGCAATTCCGCGGCCATGGAATTTTTTGGGTTTTATTCCAAAGAGGAATTCTTCAAGGAAGCGTTGCAAAAGATCTCGAAGATGATTCCCGAGAATCAAAGCGACGGGCGGCATTCCTTCTCCATCGCCTCGCGGCTCGCGACCGTATCCGTCGAGGGCAGCATCAGATTCAATACGGAGTTCGTCATATCCGGAAAAATGATCACGATGACCGTGACGATCAACAAGATCGCCTACGGGGACAGCGCCGCTTTCGTGTGCAACCTCGTAGATGTCACGGATTTGTTCGAGGCGCGGGCGATGTTGCTTCACCGGGAGCAACTGCTCATTACCGTCAACGAGGCGGCGGAAATTCTCATCGCTTCGGACTTCGAAAAGATCGACGAATCCCTGAGTCGAAGCATGGAAAAGATCGGCCGTTGCATGGATATCGACCGGATTTATCTGTGGAAAAATCGCGTCATCAACGACATCAATCACTATGTCCAAGAATTCGAGTGGATCAATGCCGGAGTCTGCGGCGCGCTCAGCGTGCAGAAGAACGACAGATTTTCATACATTCGCAGCATACCGGACTGGGAGGGAAAATTTCAGAGAGACGAGATCATCAACGGGCCGATCAGCGCGTTGTCGGAAGCGGAGCAAAAGAGTCTTTCGCCCTACGGAATAAAATCCATCCTGGTCGTACCGGTCTCGTTGAAGGGCAAGTTTTGGGGATTTGTCAGCTTTGATGATTGCAGAAACGAACGTACGTTTACAGAGGACGAGGAGAGAATGCTCAAGTCCGCAAGCCTGTTGATGGCGAACGCGCTGTTTCGCGGCGAGATGACGAAGTCGCTCATCCTCGCTCGCGAGGAAGCTCTTTCGGGGGCGCGCGCAAAGGGTGATTTTCTCGCGAATATGAGCCACGAGATACGCACGCCGCTGAACGCCGTCATAGGCATGACCGCGATCGGAAAAAATTCGTCCGATCTGAAGCGCAAGGATTACAGTTTCGAAAAGATAGAGGAAGCCTCAGTTCATCTCTTGGGCGTAATCAACGATATTTTGGATATGTCCAAGATCGAAGCGAACAAGTTGGAACTGTCGCCGATAGAATTCGACTTCGAGAAGATGCTGAGACGCGTCGTAAACGTCATCGCATTTCGCCTGGATGAGCGAAATCAGAAATTTACCGTGCACATCGATAATTCGATCCCTCGATTCCTGATCGGGGACGATCAGCGACTGGCGCAGGTCGTCGCGAATCTGCTTTCGAATGCGGTGAAATTCACGCCTGAAGGCGGCGCGATTCGGCTTGCCGCATATTTCGACGGTGAGAAAAACGACATCTGCACCATTCGCATAGAGGTCGAGGATACGGGAATCGGCATGGACGAGGAGCAGAAGAGTCGCCTTTTCCTCGCGTTTCAACAGGCGGACAGCAGCACGTCGCGAACATTCGGCGGCACGGGTCTGGGACTCGCCATCTCGAAACGGATCGTGGAGATGATGGGCGGCAACTTTCGAGTGGAATCGGCTCCCGGCGAAGGTTCGCTCTTCTCCTTCACCGTTCGAGCTATGCGCGGGCGCAGGGAGATGGAGGGATTGTTGAATCCCGAATTGAAATGGAAGAACCTGCGCATTCTAGCAATAGACGGAACGCAGGAGGAGAGGGATTTCTACAAGGAAATCGCTCTGCGCGTCGGATTTACGTGCGACCGAGCATCTAATGACGAAGAGGCTTTGGCAAAGATCGCGGAGAACGGGCCGTACGATATTTATTTCGTAGATCGAAAGATTCCGAGCATCGGCGGTCTGGAGTTGTCTCGAAAAATCAGAGAAGCGGATTCGAGCAAATCCGTCATCGCGATCATTTCCGAGGGGGAATGGTCGACGATAGAGAATGAGGCGATGCAAGTCGGCGTCGACAGATTTTTGTCGAAACCGCTGTTCCCGTCCGCCATCGCGGATCTCATCAACGAAAGCCTCGGAACAAGTCGCGCGGCGGATGCGGCGAAAGCGACGGATGATCTAAAGGATATATTCCCCGGATACCGAGTGCTGATTGCAGAGGACATGGACATCAATCGCGAAATCGTGCTGTCGTTGTTGGAATCCACGGGACTTGCGGTGGATTTTGCGGTGAACGGGCGCGAGGCCGTAGACTTTTACAGTGCGGATCCCGAGCGTTACGACTTGATTTTGATGGATGTGCAAATGCCGGAGATGGACGGATACGAGGCGACGCGAAGCATACGAAAACTCGACGCGCCCGGCGCGAAGGATGTGCCCATCATCGCCATGACCGCCAACGTGTTTCGCGAAGACATCGAACAGTGTCTGAACGCGGGCATGAATTCGCATATCGGAAAACCTTTGAATTTCAACGATATTATCGAACAGCTATATCGCTTCCTCCCGAAACGGGGCTGAAAGGCGACGATTATTCCTCGTCGCCGCGTCGCGGTTTTTCGGAGGCGGATCCCTTCTTCCACGGACTTCTGTTTTTCGGGAATTCGATTAATTGCTCATCCCTGTTCCTGTTTGCGGGTCTGCGCCAATCCTTCTTTTTTCGCATCGCGTCCCACGCGGGTTGTTCGTAGGTGATGCGATATTTGAGGGGATAAAAAGCGTCGTACAGCGTCACAAGGATGATCAAGAGGACGCTGCCCAGGAGCCATCCGCCCAAGATGTCCGTCGGATAATGGACGCCCAGATATACGCGGCTCGCGCCGATCGCGATCGTGAGCAAGGGAAAGAACAGGGTGATCGCGTTCGCGATGCCCTTGTAATCGTGCAGGATGAGATATCGCCTCAGCAAGATCATGAGGAAGAGATAGAAGACGATACCCGTATTCGCGTGTCCGCTCGGAAAGCTGAATCCGCTCGCGGTGACAAGGTGATACGCTTCATCGGGTCTGGCGCGTTCGATGATCTCCTTCAACAGATGATGG
>JAIRTJ010000098.1 GCA_031254995.1 Eubacteriales Family XIII. Incertae Sedis bacterium | reverse complement strand
TGTATTTTCCGCTCCTGCCGCCCTTCCCCGTGATGCGATTCAATTCATAGAAAAGCGGACTGGATATGAAGATCGAGGAAGCGGCTCCGCACAAGATGCCGATCATGAGAGGAATGACGAACTGACGAATCGTCTCACCTCCGAACACGACCAAGGGCAGTATGGCCAAAACCGTGGTGCCCGCGGTCATCAAGCTGCGAACTAGGGTCTGATTGATGCTCGTATCGACCAATTCGTCCAAAGGACGCTTCGACATGAGACCGAGATTCTCTCTGATCCTGTCGAATATGACTATGGTATCGTTGATGGAATAACCGACCACCGTCAATATAGCCGCGATAAACGGGTTGTTGACCGTCATTTGAAAGAGCCCGTAGAACGCGATCATGATGAACACATCGTGAAACACGCCGATGACGGCCGCGACGCCGAAGCGCCACCGGAACCGAAATACGATGTAGACGAGCATGCCTAACGCCGCGATCAACACGGAGATCACCGCGTTCTTTTTCAGCAATTCTCCGATCGACGGACCGAATTGCTCAAACGCCTGTACGGAATCTTCATTCAAATCGTATTTTTCAAAAAAGTCGTCCAACAGGGCGGCGCGCTCGTCCTTATCCAACGACTTCGTCGTCTTTATGATGACGCCGTGATTTTCATCCCCGAAATGCACGATGTCCGCATCCGCAATGTCGTTTTCGCGCAATGTGTCGCGCACATCTTCAACGGATACCACCCGTTGCATATCGATCTGCAACATCGTACCGCCCGTAAAATCGATGCCGAAATTGTAACCGCGTATCAAACCGACGCCGATGCCGACGACCAGAATCACGGCCGTGCAGATATAATAGATCTTGCGATGTTTGATAAAATTGAATTGCCGCTTCAAGCGGGTATGCTGATCCGCGTTCCCCTCCTTGATACCCAAGAGGAATGGCGTCGCGAGAAAACGCGTCTCGCTGAACGCGCCGATGTACACGTGCGTCACGATTACGGCGGTGATCACGCCGATGATGATACCTATCATCAAGGTGAGCGCAAAGCCCTTCACCGGGCCCGTTCCGAAAAGATACAGAACCAAACTCGCGATGAGCGTCGTCAGCTGCGAATCGACGATGGTTCCGAGCGCACGGCGAAATCCCGTGCTCATGGACACGCGAATGCTCTTTCCGTTGCCGACTTCCTCTTTGATTCGCGCGAAAATGATGACGTTCGCGTCCACAGCCATACCGATGGACAGGATGATTCCCGCGATGCCCGGCAAAGTCAACACGCCGCCCAACAAAACCAGAACCCACAGAAGAGCCGGAATGTAGAGCAACAGCGCGAGATTCGCGCCCAAGCCGAGCAACCTGTACAATCCCAACATGAGCAACATGATCAAAACTATGCCGATGACACCGCCCTTGACGCTGGACTGCAAAGCTCCCAAACCGAGGGTCGCGCCGATCTCCGCGCTTTCGACCTCTTTTAATTCTACCGGCAACGCGCCGCCGCGGATGAGCATGGACAATTCCTTTGCCTCATCCAAGGTGAACGTGCCCGTGATAACGGCTTCGCGGCCCTCGATGGGCTTCGTCGCCTCCGGCGCGGATATGATCTCGTCGTCCAACATTATGACGATGTCATTGGGCTGAATGGGGAATCCCATCTCGTCGACGGCGACGTTTCCGTCGGGTCCCTTCATCAATTGATCCGATGAAATGACTCCGCCGGACGCCTTGGATGTCGCGTCGTAGAACTTTTCCGCGCCCTCAGACGTGAAGTCCAGAGTCACCACGTAGCCCGCCCGCTCTTGATTTCTGTCCACGCCCGAGTTGCTGATGTCCGAACCGTTCAGAGCCTCGGTTCCGTCGGCCAGGAGAAATTTAAGCTGAGCCGTTCGACCGATGGATTCGATGGCCTGTTCGGCATTGTCAGCGCCCGGCATTTCCGCGCGAATCCTATTCTCTCCCTCTATTGTGACGACGGTCTCCGAAAGCCCCATCTCATTCACGCGCCGTTCGATGACGGACTGGGTTTGATTCATGATCTGTTCCAGTTCGTCATTGGGTACATCCTGCGTTTGCGCCTCCATGACTACGTAGACGCCGCCCGAGATATCGAGTCCCAGCTTTATGTCGTCCTTCAGCGGCCCGACCGGTCCGATTCCTTTCAACGTGACGACCCACAGGAGTATGATCAATATCGTGATCGCCAACGAAACAATTTTCTTCGCCATAACGTTCTACCCATTCAATGATTTTCGCGGATAACTGCCCCGCGAACCGTTGTCAAAAACTCCAATCGCCGTCCTCGTCATCCTTTTTCGAATCGGACGCGGCGGCTTTCTTCGAACCGGACGCGGCGGCCTTCTTTGAACCGGACGCTGCGGTCTTTTTCGAATTGGAATCCTCGGCGTTTTCCGAATCCGCTTCGTCTGTCTTTTTCGCCGTAAGTTTGCGAGGCTTGCGAGCCGGCTTCTCCGCGGGTTTGTCTTCTTTTTCCGCCGAGTCATCCTCAGCAACCGCGTTTTTCTTCGACGAACTGCCGACGGACGGCGCTTTTTCCTCGTCCACACGCGAAATCGCCCATCGCATAATGTCTATTTTTACGCGATCAGCGCCAACTTGCAAGGTGAGAACCTCGTCTTTCGCCTTTACGATCGTCCCCTTGATGCCGCCGATGGTCGTAATCTTGTCTCCTACCTTGAGCTTGTTTCTCATGTCGTTAATCTGCCGCTCTTTCTTGCGTTGAGGGCGAATCATGATAAAATACATCGCTGCGATGACTAATATGATTGGGGCAATTGTCAATAAATCCATTTCTGCTTCCTCCCGAAAAACTACTTAGAGCCACTTGAAACATTATACCGCAAACATCAGCAATTGCAAAGAAACAACCGGATTTACCGGTTTTTCGTTTTGCGTTTCGCCTCACATACTTTCGCTTTCCCTTTTTTCCGCGCCTTTTCGCGTTGCGCGAGGGACGGAACTTCGAGCCTGCCCCGTCGGGTCGGATGCCGGGAACGATCCCATCCGCCTCATTTTATCCAGTTAACCTTGTTGATCAGTATCATAAGCGGATTCTTCTTGATCCGTTCGGCTTCCTTCAGCAGTATTTCCCTCTTATTCTTCTCGGGTTTTACGATCACGATATCCGCAAGCGAATACAGTATGCGCTCGCACTCGCTCTCGGATGCGCTTATGCCGAGCTCTCTGAGGTCGCCCTCGTCGATGACCAGATCGTCGACACCCATGGGCTCGCCTCGAGCCTTTATTTCT
>JAIRTJ010000016.1 GCA_031254995.1 Eubacteriales Family XIII. Incertae Sedis bacterium | reverse complement strand
CTCGTATCCGAACAGCTCGGATTCCAAAAGTTGCTCGGGTATGGACGCGCAATTGATCTTGACGAAATTTCCGTTCTTGCGATTGCTTCTTCTGTGTATGATCTCCGCGGCGATTCCCTTACCCACGCCGGTTTCGCCGGTGATCAGCACATTGCAGTCGAATTTCGCGACCTTCAGCAGGGTGGAAAGGAGTTCTTGGGATTTCGGGCTCTCAAACACATAGTCCTTCGAGTCCTCCAAAATACCGTCGGAAATAGTGACGAGCCGTTTTCGCGTATCCAATATCTGCATCCACGGATAGCGAAAATCGTGCTCCAAACCGTGAGAAAGCAATGTTTCCGTATCGTTCTCAGCGACGAGTTTCAGGAAAAAATCCTTCAGGCCGTCGACGTAACCGCGATAATAATACATGGCGATATCCTTGCCCAAGGTCTCCGCCGCCAAACCGGCCGTCTTGCTGTTGCCGCCCCAACCCGCGAAGAAGATAACGCCTCCGGGCTTCGCCAGCATGACGCAACCCGGCTCCGTAAGGGGTCGCTCGGAACAGTTTATGACGACATCGCAACTGTCCATCGGAGCCAGTTGTTCGCGAAGAGCCTTTACGTCGTTCGCCTCAAACGCGTGCAATTCATCGTAGAGCTCTTCTATCGCGGCGTCCCGCGAGGTCGCGCCCGTATCCGCGCAACCGATGAGTTTTCCCGTTCCCGCCAGTTTTTTCTTGGCCGCCAACGCGCAGAAAACGCCCATCTTCCCCGTCGCCCCGAGTATCACGACGCGATCGTTCGGCTTGACCAATCTGTACGTCTCCGCCGATTCGCCGGCGACTTCCACTGCGGAAAGTTGCACCTTGTCGGAGAGTCCGTCGATCTTTTTCAGCGCCGGACTGTTTTCGAAGAGCACGGCTTTGCCGCGCACCTCCACCTGAGCCATCGTCGTGTCGATGTTCGTGATCTCGTCTATTCGCAACGGGATGCCGGTAAGGGAACTTAGGGAACTGATCTCATCGTCGACCGCGATTCCGTATCTGTTGCCGTACGCGGCCCCGATCTTCTCCACGCGCCCGAACAGCGTGCCGCCCGTCCCCGTGACGCTGTTGTGCAATTTCCCGCGTTCGTTTACGATTCGCAGGATGTTTTTCGCCATCTCGTCCTTGTCTCCGTAAGCCGCTTCCATGAATTGGACGAAACACGTCATGTCGATATTGAGCAACTTCACGTCGATGAGAACTTCGTGATCGCTGATCTCCGTGCTGTTGTCGATCTCCCACGCGGAATACGGATAGAAATTCTTGGGGCGAATCGACCGATATATCCCAAAATCATCATATCTTTTCATAATCTCATATTAGTGAACGGCTCGGGATTTGTCAAGAGTTTCCGGGCGTTTCCGTTTTCCTGATCTCCGCGAGATTTGTGTGCTGGGGATTGCCCTTTGCGTAGGGCGTCGGCTTCTCTGTCGAAGTGAGGACGTTGATGCAACCGCGAACGTCAGTTCCGTCTTTGTCGGGCGTATACCACGCGCCCTGCGCCATGGCCGCGACGCCCCGAATCACGCGGCTCGTCACGCGGGCTTTGATGCGGATGCGGCCCCTCTCGTTGAAGACTTCCACTTCGTCGCCGTCCGCGATATTTCTCGCTTCGGCATCCGCGGGATTGATCCATACGCGTTGCGGCTCAGCCTCTTCCAACCACGGATTGTGATCGTGAATGCTGTGAGAACGGCGTTTCGTGTGCCATCCGATCAATTGGAGCGGATAGGCCGACTCCTTCGAGTCCTCGTAGCCTTCGAAGCAAGGAACGTAGCGCGGTATCGGCGGTCGTTCGCGGGGGTCGTTCAGCATCGCGATCCGTTCCGAATACAGCTCAATCTTGCCGGACGGCGTCGCGAACGGACGGTTTTCCGGGTCTTGTCGTTGCTCTGCGTAGGCGACATATGTGCGGGGAGAGCGGTAGCTGTAACCCCCGTCCTCGCAAAATCGCTCAAAGGGCGGAAGCTCCGTCTCCTGAGCGCGCAACTCCTCATACAACGCGACGCGCCACTGTTCCGCATCGGGCTTTCCATCCGCGAAGACTTCCTCATACCCGAGGCGACACGCCGCAGCCTTCACCCATTCCCATTCGAAACGGCTCTCGAAAAGAGGCTCGGCCGCCTTGTTGTTGCAGAGCAGATAATAGCCGAATCCGCCCCAGGAATGCGTGAAATTGTCGACTTCAAACACCGCCGCCGCAGGCAACAGCACATCGGCAAATCGCGCGCTGGGCGTCATGAACACATCGGAACACAGGATGAACTCACACTTGCTCTCGTCGGAGAGAATGCGCTTCGTTTCATTGATATTGGAATGTTGATTCATCGGAAGATTTCCGGCGATGCAGAAGAGCATTTTGATTCCGTGTTCCAAACGTTCCGTCCCGCGCAGACCGTGCGCGTCCGGCGTCATGCTCGGGCCGTCGTCGATGGCCTTGCTCCACAGGAAGCAGGATATCTTCGCGGGAACGGGATTTTCAAGCTCAGGGAACCATACGAACTTTTGTCCGCCGATACCGATGTCCGCTCCCGAGCTGCCTCCCGGAATGCCGACGTTGCCGGTCATCGCGCACAGGAGCGCGAGGGTGCGAACAGACTGTTCTCCGTTGCCCGTGCGCTGCACGCCGAGACCGGGCAACAGACACGCGGGTTTCGCGGTCGCGTATTCCCTCGCGATGCGAGCGATAGTCTCGGCCGGGACGCCGCAAATGCGTTCCGCCCACTCAGGCGTCTTGGGGACGCCGTCTTTTTCGCCCAAGAGGTAAGCGGCGCAACTCTCCGAACCGGGTATACCCTCCGGCATGTGCGCCGCGTCAAATCCGATCGTATATCGATTTAGGAAATCCGCGTCATGAAGATTTTCGGTCAATATGACATAGGCCATCGCATCGGCCATCGCGCCGTCCGTCGAAGGTCTGATTCCTATCCATTCGTCCGCGAGCGCGATGACGCTGTCGCTGCAACGGGGATCCACCGCAACGATGCGCACGCCTTTTTTTTTCAGCTGCGTGAGCATGTAAACGCGTTCAGTTCCGAAAAACGTCTCGATGGGATTGTTGCCCCACAAAAGCAGGAATTTCGTATTCAAGAGGTCGTCCGCGGAATGGCCGCCCATCAAATCGCCGTAGATGTACGGAGATATCTCGTGTACGCAAGCGGCGCTGTAACTGCCGTATTGTCCGAGACAGCCGCCGTCCAAATTCAACAAACGCCGCACGAACGCGTCTCCGCGAAGAACGGCCTCGTTGCCCGTACCCACCAACACGAAGCGCGAGGCCGGCCCGTAAGCGTCCCGTATGCGACGCCACTCGCCGCCTATCAAATCGGCGGCTTCATCCCACGAGATGCGCGTGAATTTGCCTTCTCCGCGTTTGCCGACGCGCTTCATCGGGTATCGCAATCGCTTTTTCGCGCTGAAATATGTCCGCCTATAAGCACGTCCCTTCAAGCAGGCGCGCAACTGCGGATCGCGATCGCTGTCGTCCGTGTCGATTTCGAGGACGCAACCCGCCCGCGTCCTCACGCGCAACACGCATCTGCCGCCGCAGTTGTTCACGCCGGAGGTCAATATCGTCCGCTCCTCTTCCGTAGGTATGGCCGCCGCCCTCCCGTGAAGAAGCGCAAGGTTCACGCGATCGTCGTCAACCGCGTCGCGCGCCGCTCCTTCCCGGGGTTCAAACGGCGGTTCGAAATCGGAGACGAAGTCCGTCAACAATTCCGCAAAAGCCCGGATGATCGGATCGCGCCCGTATTGCGCGATGCCGTTTCCGATGCTCGAGACGGTATCTGCCAAAAAAGCGTTCTTGAAATCGGTCTCCGCCCGCTCGTATATTTCGGTGTCTTCCCCTCGTTCTCTCGCGTGCAGTGCGCAGGCTCGCAGGTATTCGAGGAACGCCAATTGATCGCCG
The DNA here is from genome assembly GCA_031254995.1 of Eubacteriales Family XIII. Incertae Sedis bacterium. Classification (GTDB taxonomy): domain Bacteria; phylum Bacillota; class Clostridia; order Peptostreptococcales; family Anaerovoracaceae; genus JAISGB01. Next base: position 3,721 of record JAIRTJ010000016.1, on the reverse strand, counting down.
ATGAAATCGGGAGGATTTCCCTGTATCTCAGGCGGTTCAAAACCCCACTGCCTGCAGAACAAGATCAATTCCAACGTCGTTTCGTCCATCAGCGCGTCGCCGTTCATTCTGCAAGCCGAGGCCCAAAGAGGCACGTATATTTCGGCATCGGTTCCAAAGAACAGAGCTTCGTATTCCGAGGCGACGGACGCGGCGAGATCCTCTCTCTTTCGCGCCGACCTCAGGAATTCGTCCGCACCGGGGCAATTCGGATTTGCTCGCGCGATCGAGGGAATAAGCGATGTCCACGATTCCGGCGACTTGAAAAACGAACCGAAAAAACGAAAAGACCACATTGCGGATAAATCGCGTTCCGTCATCCCAAACCCCTTCTGCTCTTCAAAAATGCATCCTTGCGCATTCGCTGTTCGATGCCCGGCTTTAAGATTTCAGGCGCCTCGGGATCGCCCGTCAACAGGCCGCCGACCAAACGTCCCTCCGAGAAGAAATACTTTTCCCGGCCTTGAAACGTCCTCATTTCGTCATTCACAAAAAAGGAGGAGTCCTTCGTTCCCGCGCTGTCGAAATTCAGAATCTCATAGTCGCAATCGGGATTTCTCCCCGCGTCACCCAAAGCGAAGATATACGACCCGAATCCGTTGATCAAGACGCCGCCGGGCGCCGGTTCGAACGAAACTCGGGCGCCGACCGCGTTGGCTCCCGCGACGGAGCCTTGCGCCTCTGCAGCCGTCCAAACTCCGGGATTGAAGCCCGGCAACTCGACGCAATCTCCGCACGCAAAGATGCCCGAAACGTCGGTCTCCATTCGCTCGTTCACGACAATGCCCCGATTGACCGTACAGCCGGCGCGCGCGGCAGTTTCAGTGTTCGGACGAATGCCGCAGGAAATAATTACCATTTCTGCCGCAAAGAATTCACCGTTCGTCAAACGCACGCCTTCGACCCGATCATCCCCCGTAACGGTCTCAATTTGAATTCCGGTCCTGACATCGATCCCGGAAGCGCGGAGGCGATCCTTCAGCAATTGGGAGAATTCCTCATCCAAAAAACGTCCCATCAACGCCGGAGCCAACTCCAATATGGTCAACGAGCAACCGGCTCGCTTCAACTCCCACGCCATTTCCATGCCGATGACGCCGCCGCCGATGATGACGACCCGTCGCGCGGACGCCATCGCGCCCCGTATATTCATGATGGATTCTATGTCGCGGATACCGAAAACCCTGTCCTTTTCCCGCCCCGGTATAGGAGGAATCAGGCATGACGCGCCGACAGCCAAAATACAACGGTCGTATTCGAAAGATGTACCGTCCGACAGCGAGAGGATCCTCGCGTCCGGATCGATGTCGGTCACGCGGCATCCGAGCTTTAGATCGATTCGACGCGCGGCGTACCAATCCTCGTCGAAAAGGGTGAAGCGCGCGGCGTCAAATCCGCGCAACGCGGCTTTCGTCAACATGGGACGACTGTAGGTGAGCGCGTTTTCCTCGCCGATCAAGGTGATGCGACAGCGAGAATCGCGCTCGCGCACGGCGCCGGCCGCAGAAAGCCCCGCGATGCCGTTGCCGATGATCGCGACATGTCCGACTCTTTCAGCCATCGCCCGCACCTCCGGTATCGCGCACGATGCGCAGGGCAGGTCGCGTCGCCTCGGGATTCGGCAAAAACGAAGGAATCCAACCGTCCTCGGACACCTCTCCGAATTGCAGACAATGCGTGATGCAGGCCCTCACGCAGACGGGGGTCCTCCCCAAGGCTCGCAATTCCGCGCAAGCGTCGCACTTTCGAGAGATTCCCAAGCTCTCGCTGAGCTTGGGCGCGCCGTAAGGGCATTTTCGCACGCAGGATCCGCAACCGATGCACTTGCCTGCGCTATGTTGCACCGTCCCGTCTTCGGCGCTGTAAAGCGCTTTCGTCGGGCACGCCTCCGCGCACGCCGGTTTTTCGCAATGATTGCAAGCGCCCGAATAATAATGCAAACTTCCTTCGTAATTCACGAGATCCACCCGCCGAAAGAAGCTGCCTTCATGTAAATCGTTCCGGTCTTTGCACGCGATTTGACAGGCTTTGCAACCGGTGCATCGATCGATTTCATATGTGAATCCCAATCTCGGCACGGCTTATCTCCTGCTCAACGCCGCGAACAACTCGACGCATTCTTCGATGATCGCGTCGGGAAAATCATATTCCTTCGTGTGAACAGGAGCCATATCCCCGCAACCTGCGAGGAACATCGCACCGGGCGCTCGGCGCAGGAAATGCCCGAAATCCTCGGAAGCCCGAATGGGCGCCTCCAAGGTCACCGCCGGCCGACCCAACTCGGCGCAGACCTCGCGCACCCGCATCGCCATCTTGGGATTATTTTCCGTTTCAGGAAACACCTCATGCTCCGAGATGCTTATTTCGATCCCGTCGGTCTTTGCGCGTTCGCGCGCATAGGTCAAGAGCTCGTTTATCGTCGCATCCGTCTCATCGCGATACTGTCCGCGACAGGTGAGCCACAGTGAGCCCTCTCCGGGTGAAATTCCGAAGGCTCTTTCGCCCAATTCAAAGTGAACGACAGTGCAGAGGACGAGTCCCCGATATTTGCTCCGATCAAAGATCCTCGGTATCGCCCCGACGATATCCGCTATTGCGAAGGCCGGGTTTCTTCCCGCCTCCGGTTCGCTCGCGTGAGAAGCCGCTCCCTTGAAATCCATGCGGATGCCCTTGGATGCGCAAAACAGGACATCGTCTCGCAGGACGACGGTTTTCTGCGGAAATCCGGGCATATTGTGCAATGCAAAAGCGGCGTCTATGCGAAATTCATCGAAGATCCTGAGACATCGTTCGGCGCCTTCTCCCGTTTCCTCCCCCGGCTGAAAGAGGAATATAACGTTGTTCGGCGAGCCGTTCTCGGCGATCTCCAATGCCAAGCCCGATAGAATCGCGCTGTGGCCGTCGTGCCCGCATTTGTGAGACACCCCCGGCGTTTTGGACGCATACGGCAGATCGATCCCCTCGTCCATCGCTATCGCGTCGAAATCCGCTCGAAAGAGGACGACCGGCCGATCGTCTCCCGCGTGATAATACGTGTAAAACCATTCGCCGCGATCCTCGATTTTTAAATCCGTATTCTGCCGCAGGAAATCCATCAGGCATTGTTTCGTTCGGGTCTCCTGCATGGACAATTCAGCCGTTTCGTGCAGTTTGCGGCGCAGGGCCGTAACTTTTTCAAGATTGTGCGCTTCCATGAAAAACCTCCTCTTTATCGTTCCGAAAACGATCCGCGTCGCGCGTCCCCGTTTCTGAAAACGGCTTTTCGCGAAATCCGCCATAGTCGTGCCGAAACCTCACACGAGAAATTCCTCGTATCTGCGAAGCGATGTTGCCCGAAACTCCGCGACTTTTTCGGGAAATTTCAAGGCCATATTGCGGGACAACATGCAGATCAAGTGCATCGGCGCGCTGACATCCATGATCCCCGACTCCTTGTCCCTTCCGACACCGGCGCAGAACACGAAATCGGCAAAGGGAGCCAGTTGATTGATCGGATTGTCGGTAATCAGGACGATGCGACAATTCCTCTTCACTGCCCTCTGCAACAATTCGAAGGTGAATTTGTAATGGGGCGCGAACGAGCATATCACGATGGCGGTATTGCTGTGTATATGTCGATACACCTCGTTCGTCTCAAACAAGAGGCGAGAGAAACGTACGTTCGGCCTGATTCCGTCGAAAG
>JAIRTJ010000015.1 GCA_031254995.1 Eubacteriales Family XIII. Incertae Sedis bacterium | reverse complement strand
GAATGTCGCGAAGCGATGTGCGGAATACGGTCTCGTCGTGGTCAGCGGCATGGCGGAGGGCGCGGATTCGTTCGCGCATATGGGCGCGTTGTCCTGCGACGGGGAGACCGTTGCGGTGTTGGGATGCGGTCTTGACGTATGTTACCCGAAATCCAACAAGGGTCTGCGCGAGCGAATAGCGAAGAGGGGTCTTATTATGTCCGAATATCCGAGTGGTACGCAACCCGCGAGGTTTACCTTTCCCGCCAGAAACCGCATCATAAGCGGACTCTGTGTCGCCACCGTCATTGCTGAGGCCGGTTTGTCGAGCGGCTCCCTCATCACCGCGGAACGGGCTGCGGAACAAGGCAGGGAGGTCTACGCCGCGCCCGGCAATATCAACAGACAGGCCGGATTGGGATGCAACAAACTCATACGCGACGGGGTGCGTCCTCTGGTGTTCATAGACGATGTCCTGACCGACTTGGGAATCACGACCGCTGTGCGAGCTTCGACCCTTCCGAAACTCAGCGCGGATGAAAAAGCGGCGTTTGTCGCCGTTCGCGACAACGGGGAACTCAGCATGGATGATCTCTCCGTTTTAATTGAAAAACCCGTAAAACAGACCGCCGCGCTCGTCACGGTTTTGGAGATGAAAGGGCTTGTCGGATATTACGGCGGCAAAATACTGGTTGCAAAGTGAAAATGATCGTATATAATGGAAAGGAAAATGTTTTTTCGAGAGGGAAAGAACAGGAGAATGGAGTTACATGGCAAAAACAGGAGAATCGAAAGCGCTTGTGATAGTGGAGTCGCCGTCCAAGGCTAAGACCATCGGAAAATTCTTGGGAAAGAAATACAAGGTCGTCGCATCGGTCGGTCATGTCCGGGATCTGCCGAAAAGCAAGTTGGGCATTGAAATCGATAAAAATTTCGAACCCGCCTACATCAACATCAGAGGAAAGGGCGACGTCATAAAGGAATTGAAGAAAGAGGCCAAAACCTCGAACAGGATTTACTTGGCTACGGACCCTGATCGCGAAGGCGAGGCGATATCATGGCATATTGCGTATATATTGGGCTTGGATGAATCCGCGGACAGTCGCATCGTATTCAATGAGATCACGAAGGACGCCATCAAAAATGCCGTCACGAATCCAAGACCCATCGACCGCAATCTGGTCGACGCGCAGCAAGCGCGACGCGTATTGGATCGCTTGGTCGGTTATAAGATCAGCCCGCTTCTCTGGCGCAAGGTTCGGCGAGGGCTCTCTGCCGGCCGCGTACAGTCTGCGGCGCTCAAGATCATATGCGACAGAGAGAAGGAGATCACATCATTTGTTCCCGAGGAATTTTGGAACATCTCCGTTCTGTTGAAGAAAAAGGAGGGCGACAGGCGAGCTTTTACGGCAAAACTCATCGAAAAGGACGGGAAGAAGCTCACGGTTCGCGATAAGCAGTCCGCGGACGTCGTTTTGAATGATCTCGCGTCGGCCGCCTATGTCGTATCGAAAGCGGAGAAACGGGAGCGCGTTCGACGACCCTTCCCCCCGTTTACGACGAGCAGTCTGCAGCAGGACGCATCCGTAAAATTGGGATTTTTTACAAAACGTACCATGTTTGTAGCTCAGCAACTCTACGAGGGCGTGGATGTGCGGGGGCACGGCACGATCGGTCTCATTTCTTACATCAGGACCGATTCGGTTCGCATATCCGCCGAAGCCGACGCCATGGCGAAAAACTATATTCGCGCTCATTTTTCGGAGAAACACTTGGGGAACAACCATTACGCGAACAGAAAAAAGGATGTGCAGGACGCGCACGAAGCCATTCGCCCTTCCGATGTCAATCTGCATCCTGACGACATCAAGGATTCTCTGTCGAGCGACCAATACAAACTCTACAAGCTGATCTGGTCAAGATTCTTGGCGAGCCGCATGGCTCCCGCCGTGTTCGACGCCGTGAGCGCGGACATCGTGAACGGAGCTTACACCTTTCGCGCGACCGGATCCAAATTGAAGTTCAATGGATTTCTCTCCGTGTATCAAACGGCGATAGAGGAAAACGAGGATAAGATGTTGCCGGAGCTCGTCAAGGGCGAAGGACTCGATCTCGATAAGCTCGACGCGGAACAGAGTTTCACGCAGCCGCCTGCGCGATTTACGGAAGCGAGCCTCGTCAAGGAATTGGAGGAAAAGGACATCGGTCGCCCCTCCACCTATGTGCCGATCATCGCCACCCTCGTCGAGCGAAAATACGTCTCGAGGCTGAAAAAGACGTTGCAGCCCACGGATCTGGGCTTCGTTGTGACGGAACTCATGGAAAAATACTTCAACGAGATCGTCGATACGGGTTTTACCGCAGCCTTGGAAGATCGCTTGGACGACATCGAAACTCAGGGCGTCGACTGGCGCGAGATCGTCGGGAAGTTTTACGATGTCCTGAAAGAGGAGATCAAAGTCGCGGATCGGGAGATAGAGAAGGTGGAGTTGCAGGACGAGGTCACGGATGAAATATGCGATGTTTGCGGGAAACCCATGGTGATCAAGCATGGCCGTTTCGGAGCGTTCTTGGCCTGCTCGGGTTATCCCGAATGCAAGAGCACAAAGCCCATCGTGACGAAGATCAACGTAAAATGCCCGCTCTGCGGCAAGGATATCGTCGCGCGAAAGAGCAGGAAGGGGCGCGTGTTTTATGGGTGCAGCGGTTATCCGAACTGCACGCAGAGCTATTGGAACAAGCCCGTCGACAAGAAATGTCCGAAATGCGGTTCGCTATTGACGGAGAAAAAGACAAAGACGAGCGCTCTCCAATGTTCAAACTCCGAATGCGGGTACAGAGAATAACAACAAAAAAGAAAGGAAGGGATTTTTATGGGACAAGGATTATTTCACGCCACGACGATCGTAGCGGTCAGACGAGGTGAGAACGATGTCTGCATAGGCGGAGACGGCCAAGTCACCATGGGCGAGACGTCCGTAATGAAGCATACGGCGAAGAAGGTCAGAAAGATATACAAGAACAGCGTTCTCACGGGATTCGCCGGTTCCGTATCGGACGCTTTCACGCTGACGGAACGCTTTGAGAAGAAATTGGAGGAACATGGCGGAAATCTGAAACGAGCGGCGGTGGCTTTGGCTCAAAATTGGCGTTCGGATCGGGCGATTCGCAATCTGGAAGCGCTCATGGTCGCCGCGGACAGGGAAAGCCTTTTGGTCATCTCAGGCAACGGCGAAGTCATCGAGCCCGATCAGAGCTTCGTCGCCATAGGCTCGGGCGGAAACTACGCCTATGCTGCTGCCAACGCACTGTTCAACCATACGGATATGGATGCGGAGCGGATCGTGAAGGAGGCGCTGACCATAGCCGCTTCCATCTGCGTGTACACGAATGACAGGATTTCGGTGGAAAAACTCGGCGAAGTCGAGGTTGACGGAAAGGGGGACGCCGATGATGAATAACGCGTTGTATCGAATGACGCCGAAGGAGATCGTGACGGAACTCGATAAATACATCATAGGTCAGGATCAAGCGAAGAAGAGCGTCGCTGTGGCTCTCAGGAACAGATACAGAAGAAGTCTTTTGCCGGATGAGATGCGGGAGGAAGTCACGCCCAAGAACATTCTCATGATGGGACCCACGGGCGTGGGAAAGACGGAGATCGCCAGGCGTCTCGCAAAATTGATGGATGCGCCCTTCGTGAAGGTCGAAGCCACGAAGTTCACGGAAGTGGGTTATGTGGGGCGAGACGTCGATTCCATGATCCGCGATTTGGTCGAGTCGTCCATTCGCATCACGAAACAAAAACGCCTGCAGGAAAAATACAGCGTCGCCGAGGAGATCGCGGAGGAAAAGATCGTCGAGGCCATCGTCCCGGGGAAGAAGAAGCCGGCGCACGGCGGCGCGATAAAAG
>JAIRTJ010000164.1 GCA_031254995.1 Eubacteriales Family XIII. Incertae Sedis bacterium | reverse complement strand
ATTCCACGCCGTACGTATAGAGCTTGGGATCCGTTACCTGATAATAGATGACGGTGTCGATCTCCATCGTTACGTTGTCCTTCGTGATCACGGGCTGCGGCGGGAAATCGAGGACGTTTTCCTTCAGCGATACCTTGTTTGAGATTCGGTCGATGACGGGTATCTTGAAATGAAGTCCCACTTGCCATGTGCCGTTGTATGCGCCGAGGCGCTCGACCACGTAGGCTTTCGCCTGCGGAACGACTCTGACATTGCGAACGATAACGATTATTGCGATGACCAGCAAAACGATGAGTGCGGTGAATTGACCGAAGTTCGGCGCCGCGGCTGCATTGGTTACCATGAGATTCTCCTTCTGTGAAATAGTATAACTTATAAATATGCGCAAACCTTATGCCGGAGGCTTGTTAGACGCGGGCGTAACGATGAGCTTCACGCCCTCCACCCGGACGATTTCCACCTCTTGGCCGATATCAACGACGACTTCCTGCGTATCGCCGACGGCTGTCCATACGACGCCGTTCACCTTGACGAGGCCGCTTTTGAAGGGTTCGATGGCTTCCGTTACTAAACCGCGCTTACCCTCGATCATTTCGATGTTGTTCTTTTCCCGACCCACTTTCAGGTGTTTGACCAAGATCGGTCGCGTGAAGATCAGCAGGATGATGCTGACCGCGAAAAATACGGTCAATTGCAAGGGGATGCCGCCCCCGAGCAGGGCGACGACCGCTGAAACCACAGCCCCCACCGTAAACCAGATGGTCACCAATCCGAATGTGAGCCCCTCGATGACGGCGAAGACAATCGCCAACGCGATCCATACGATGGCCATATGCGTGAATATCAACGTGAAAAATCCCTGTTCCATAATGCAAAATCCTCGTTATTTCAGTGCGTCGCGGGTACCATGCCAAGAAACGAACCTGCTTCGCGCGTCGGTGTTTTGCGGATGCGTTCATGCATATTATATAAGGAAATGCAAATGAGCGCAAGCGCGTTCGAGCATCGGGACTCTTGCTTTTCGTCGATTATTTCTGTATACTGCAATGGGTCGAGTCCGTTCAGGGTTTCCCGATTCGGACGAAGTTGCCCGCGATGCTTGCGGACGATTGCGCATCATGCGCGCGTGGCGGAATTGGCAGACGCGCCGGACTTAGAATCCGGTGGGAAACCGTGGGGGTTCAAGTCCCTCCGCGCGCACCAAAAAATATACAATGCGGTTTTGAGCGAGGAATGCGATAGGAGATTTCGGTGTCGATATTCGAGGATATTTCGGAGGCGGTTTACGATGGCGATGAGGATGTCGTCGAGGAATTGGTGCGCGACGGATTGGACGATGGATTGTCCGCGCAGGACATCCTCGACAGAGGCTTGCTCGACGGGATGGAACGACTGGGCGAAGGCTTTAAAAACAACGAGGTCTTCGTTCCCGAGCTTCTAATCGCGGCGCGCGCGCTGAATCGCGGTACGGAGATTCTTAAAGAAAAGTTGACGGAAGAGGGTGTCGAGGCTGTCGGAAAGGTTGTGATTGCAACGGTTCAGGGCGACATGCACGATATCGGCAAAAATCTCGTCAAACTCATGTTGGAAGGCGCGGGCTTTGAAATCGTGGATCTCGGCGTCGACGTATCGCCCTCCGCGATCGTCAAGGCGGTGGAGGAGCACAGCCCTGACATCGTGGCGCTTTCGTCCTTGCTCACGACGACGATGAACCAACAGGGGGCGGTCGTCGAGGCTTTGAAGTCGGCGGGACTCCGAGACAAGGTTGCGATCATGGTCGGCGGCGCGCCCGTCACGGAAGCGTTTTGCGAGCAGATCGGCGCGGACGCGTATTCGCCGGATGCTTCTTCGGCGGCGGAACGGGCGAAAATGTTCATTCCGAGGACTTAATCGGGGAGCCGAGCGCGGATTTCGCGGGAAGCCGCAAAACAAATGCAGAGCGACCCAACGGTTTACTTTTATCTCAAATCAATGATATAATATCAGTCTCAAGGGTCGCAGGTCTTTGCGCGTTCGTTTTGCGCTAAGATCCGGGTTGTTTTGCGTTGAACCGGCGAACCGCGAGAACGAAACGGCGGAAAACGCGCGGCGCGAACGAGAGGAATCGGGTCAAGGAAGGATTGCGGGAAAGGAAAGAGAATGAAGGCGACATTTGTTTCCAAGGAGAATAACGACGTTACATTTGAAATAGGATTTGACGCGGAGGAATTCGAAAACGCGCAGATCGAGGCATATAAAAAGACGAAGGACCGCTATCAGGTGAACGGTTTTCGCAGAGGCAAGGCGCCGAGAAAGATCATCGAACAACATTACGGCGAAGGGATTTTCATGGAAGAGGCGCTGGATGCCATGCTTCAAGCTAATTATCCCAAGGCGTTGACCGAATTGGACATCGAGCCGATAGACAGGCCGCGAGTGGAATTCGGGGAAATAAAAAAAGGCGAGGGGTTTAAAGCTGCCGTGACGGTGACTGTTCCCCCGCAGGTCGAAGTCAAGGACTATACGGGCGTGAAGATCAAAGATGTGAAGCATGATGTGACCGACGAGGACGTGGATCGCGAATTGGAGATCGCGCGCACTCGAAACGCTCGTTTTACGGATACGGACGAAGCCGCGGAAAATGGCGACACAGTGAATATCGACTACAAGGGTTTCATCGACGATGTTCCATTCGAAGGCGGCGAAGCCAACGGCCACAACTTGAAACTCGGCTCAGGATCGTTCATCCCCGGGTTCGAGGAACAGCTTGTCGGCGCGAAGGCCGGAGACACGGTAGATGTGAAAACGACGTTCCCCGAGGAGTATCACGCGGAGGAATTGAAGGGGAAGGAAGCGGTGTTCCGCGTGGTCGTAAACGGTGTGAAGCGCGAGGAAAAGCCCGAGCTTGACGATGAGTTCGCGCAGGATGTAAGCGAGTTTGAGAGCTTGGACGAGTACAAGGCCGACATCGAAAAACGCTTGAGGAAATCCGCGGAAGAAAGAGCGGAGGCGGAAAAGAAAAACGCCGTATTGGAAGCGGTGTACAACGCGAACGAGGTCGATGTTCCCGACGTCATGGTTGAAGATCGAATGGATGCGATGATGGACGAGTTCGCGCAGAGCTTGAGGCAACAGGGTCTCGATATGCAACAATATTTTCAATATATAGGAAAAGATCCGGCGGAATTTCGCGAATCCATGCGAAACGACGCGCTCAAGCACGTGAAGATGCGATTGATCGTCAAGGCTGTCGTCGCCGCAGAGAATTTCGACGCGAGCGATGAGGAGACGGATCAGGAATTGAAACAGATGGCCGAGCAGTACAAGATGGACGTACACGAATTGAAAAAAATCATGGGCGACGCTCAATTGCCCTTGATCCGAGAGGATATCAAGAATCGAAAGGCCGTGGACTATATGTTTGAGACGGCCGTCATCGAGGCGTGAGACGATAAACGCCGAACGATGAGATTAAATGAGTTATTGAGAAGGGTTTGATCGGGTTCGTTCAGAGGCCTGCAAGGATTCAGGCCTGCGATTGAACCGCAAGAATAAGGAGAAAAATATGCCGCTTATACCATATGTGATCGAACAGACCGGTCAGGGAGAACGCTCCTACGACATCTATTCGAGACTTTTAAAGGATAGGATTGTCTTCCTCGGAGAAGAGATCAACGACGCGTTGGCGAGTTCCGTAATAGCGCAGTTGCTTTTTCTTGAGGCGGAGGACAACAGCAAGGATGTCAACATGTACATCAACAGCCCCGGAGGCTCCGTTTCGGCGGGTTTTGCCATCTACGACACCATGCAATACATAAAGCCGGATGTTTCGACGATCTGCGTCGGCATGGCGGCCAGCATGGGTTCATTTTTGCTGACTGCGGGCGCAAAGGGCAAGAGGTTCGCCCTGCCCAACGCGGAGATCTTGATTCATCAGCCTTTGGGCGGCGTGCAGGGACAGGCCGAGGACATCAAGATTCACGCGGAGCATATCATAAAGACGAGGGAAAAATTGAACAGAATATTGTCCGATCGCACGGGGCAACCGCAGGAGCGCATCGCGATAGATACGGATCGGGACAATTTCATGACCGCAGAGCAGGCCGTTGATTACGGGCTGATCGATAAGGTGGTCTCGTCTCGATAGACGAATATTATTCCAAAACAGGAAAGGAAATATGCAAATGAGCAATTACGACGACAATAAACAATTGAAATGTTCGTTTTGCGGAAAGCCGCAAGACCGGGTGAAACGACTGATCGCGGGACCCAACGTCTATATCTGCGATGAGTGCGTGGAGCTTTGTCAGGACATTATACGGGAGGAATTCGAAAACGCCTATGAGGGGTATCGCGCGGAGCGCGGCGACGGACTCTGCGTGCCGAAACCCAAGGAGATTTTCGAGTCCCTGTCCGACTACGTCATCGATCAGGACGAGGCGAAGAAGATCTTGGCGGTGGCGGTGTACAATCATTACAAGCGCGTCAAATACGCGAGCGCCCACGACAACGACGGCGTGGAGATACAAAAAAGCAATATAGTCATGATGGGGCCGACGGGTTCGGGAAAGACACTGCTCGCGCAGACATTGGCTAGGATATTCAATGTGCCTTTCGCGATCGCCGACGCGACGGCGCTTACGGAGGCCGGATATGTGGGCGAGGATGTGGAAAACATTTTGCTCAAGCTGATACAGGCCGCCGACGGAGACATCGCAAAGGCGCAGAAGGGCATCATCTATGTGGATGAGATCGACAAGATATCGCGAAAGGGCGACAACGTATCCATAACGAGAGACGTCAGCGGCGAGGGCGTGCAACAGGCTCTCCTGAAGATCATAGAGGGGACAGTGGCGAACGTACCGCCGCAGGGCGGCAGGAAACACCCGCACCAGGATTTCATTCCGTTTGACACGACGAACGTCCTCTTCATCTGCGGCGGAGCCTTTGACGGACTGGACAAGATCATTTTGCGCAGATTGGGCGAGAAGACCATAGGTTTCAATTCCGAGGTCAGAGAGACGGAAAAGGCCTCGAGCGAGATATTGAAGTGCGTTCAGTCGGAGGATTTGCTGAAGTACGGGCTGATTCCGGAGTTCATCGGCCGTCTGCCTGTCATGTGCACGTTGCATGAATTGGACGCAAACGCCTTGGTGCGAATCATTACGGAGCCTAAGAACTCCCTGTTGAAACAGTATAAAAAACTGCTCATGCTTGACAATGTCGAGTTGGAACTCGAGGACAACGCGATAAAGAAGCTCGCGGAGAAAGCCATCGAGCGAAAGACGGGCGCCAGGGGATTGCGCAGCATCTTCGAGCATGTCATGACGGATATCATGTATGAAATTCCTTCGCGCAGCGACATCAAAAAGGTCGTAGTCACCGAAGCCGCAATAGACAAGGACACCGGTCCCACGTTGGTTTTGGCGGAAAAGAAGGGAAAGAAAGACGCAAAGCAGATAGTATCTTGATGAGGTAAGGGGCATTGGTCAGAAAAAAAGACGTTCCCGCAGGGGAAGAGGCGCGCGAAAGCGAATCCGATACGACTAAAAAAGAAAATGAGATCGCGGAGTTGGAAGCCATCATGGACGAGGCCGAGGAAGAAACCTCGGACGACGCGCCCGAGGGCGTTCGCGCCATGCCCATGATACCCTTGCGGGGCCTCTCCATCTTTCCGTATATGGTTCTTCATTTC
>JAIRTJ010000105.1 GCA_031254995.1 Eubacteriales Family XIII. Incertae Sedis bacterium | reverse complement strand
CGCTTCCGTAATCAGCCTTCAAATGCGATAAGAATTTCTTGTTCTCGTCCAATCTGCGATAAAAATCTCCTCGACCGGGCGCTTCTTCAGCGCCGGAATACGCGCTTTCGGCTCGTCGTTTCATGTCTTCCGCATCGTCCAAAATGACCTTCAGTTCATCGCGCACGAGAGCAGCGTATTCCTCCGCCTCCGCGATCTTTTCCGAGGCCTCAGACCTGGCTTTCTCCAAGAGCGCCTCTCGCTTGTTCTCGAAGTCGGCGACTCTGCGATCGAATTCCGCCTTTTGCGCTTCCGTTTCCGAACGCAGGATTTTTGCGGCGTCCCTGTCCCTCTCAGCCGCCTGTCTGTCCTTTTCCGCCTGCGCGATGACCGTCTCAAAAGCCACGTCCCCGCTGTCGAGAAGGGCGGCGGCTCTGTCCGTGACGGATTGCGGCAGTCCCAACTTTCGAGATATCTCGAACGCGTTGGAGCGACCGGGCGTCCCGAGCGTCAGCTTGAACGTCGGACTCAGCGTTTCCACGTCGAATTCCATCGACGCGTTTTCCACGCCCTCTGCAGCGACGGCGTACTTCTTGATCTCCGTATAGTGGGTCGTCGCCATCACGGGGCATCCGCGCGCTCGCAGGGTCTCTAAGATGGCGATGGCCAAGGCGGCTCCCTCCGTCGGATCCGTGCCCGCGCCCAATTCATCCAGAAATACGATGCTGTTTTGATCGGCTTCGGCTATGATTTCGACGATATTCTTCATGTGCGATGAAAAAGTGGAAAGACTCTGCTCGATGCTCTGTTCGTCACCGATATCCGCGTAGATGTCGGAAACCGCGGGGAGGTTTGCGCGCGCGGCGGGAATGTGCAGTCCCGTTTCCGCCATGAGAATGAAAAGACCCACGGTCTTCAAGGTGACGGTCTTCCCTCCCGTGTTCGGTCCCGTGATGATCAATGTGCGATAATCCCCGCCCAAGCGAAGACTGATCGGCCGCGCGACCGCGGGATCGATGAGCGGATGACGTCCTTCCTCGATCTCGATAAAGCCGGATTCGTTGATCTTCGGCTCCGTCGCCTTCATATCCGCCGCAAGCGCGCCCTTCGCGAAGATCAGGTCTATGCGCGAGAGCATATGCTGATTGAGGCGCAGACCGGACGCCGACTCGCCCACGTCGGAGGACAATTCCGCCAATATGCGCTCGATCTCTCGCTCCTCGTCCAATTCCGATTCGCGCAAGCGATTGTTCATATCAACCACGGCCTGCGGTTCGATAAACAAGGTGGCGCCGCCCTTGCTCTGATCGTGAACGATACCGGGGAAACGCTGTCTGCATTCTTGGCGAACGGGCAGACAAAAGCGACCGTCGCGAATCGTGACCAAGCGATCGCGCAACATGTCGCTGCAGGACGGCGAAGCGATCATGCGATTCAGTTTTTCGCGAATATTGCCGTTTTGCGTCGCAATGCTGCGACGTATCCGCCGGAGTTCCGGCGAAGCGGCATCCGCGATCTCCGTCTCACTGACGATGGCGCGGGTTATTCGGTCTTCGAGGCGTTTGTTCGTCTCCATTGCGGACGACATTCCCAAAAGTATCGGGATGTCGGGCGCGTCGGACTCCAAGAATGAAACGACTTGTCTCACCGCGCCGAGCTGACGAGCCGTATCGAGCAATTGCGACGGAGACAGGCTCCCGCCCTTCTCCGCATATGACAGGGCAAGCGAAATATCGCCGAATTCGCCCAAGGGCAGAGAACCCTTGCGCATGATAACGGAGACGGCCTCCGTTGTCTCAGCCAGTCGTTCCCTCACGATCGCCGCGTCGCTTGAGGGCGCAAGCGACCGCGCCTCTTTCGCGGCCAGCGCGGAAAAGGCGCACGAAGCCAATTCGTTCAAGATTTTCTCGTATTCCAATACGCCGTAACGGCGTCCGTCGTCTGTCATCCGCTTCACTCAGCGAGTTTTTTGTATCGTTCCAGATCTCCTTTCAATCGGATGTTTTCCATCTGGAGTTCGAAATAACTGCCCTCTATCTCCTTGTATTTATCCTCCAAATCCCTGATCTGCTCGGAGGACACGACTTGACCTTTCTCTCCGTCCTTCAATTGTTGCGACTGGCTCTTGATCCTGCCTTCGAGCGATTCGATCTTTCGGTCTTTTTCGGCGGCGGCTCGTATGAGCGTGTCGTTTTCGATCGCCAGTTGATTCAATTTTTCCTGCAACCTGTCCTTTTGCTCCGCGACGGCCTGCCCAGCCTCCGTGTACTGGAGGAAACTCTTCTTAGCCACATCCCACAGCTGCATATAGTGCGCGACGTCCTTCGACAATTGCTCCTTCTCGATATCCGCCTCGTTTTGTTCTTCTTTCAACGAAAACATCTCGTCCGTAATATTGACTGCGGCCAAGACCGCCAATGAAGATACGGAACCGCCCCCCGCGCTCTCGGCTATTTCGTTCATCATCCCGTCCACGCGATCGGCGATCTTCATGATATAATCCCGCGGCTTCACACCGGCGATGGTGTATTCCTGACCGTATATTCGGACGCTCACCCTG
>JAIRTJ010000082.1 GCA_031254995.1 Eubacteriales Family XIII. Incertae Sedis bacterium | reverse complement strand
ATCAGGCGCGTGGCAAAGACGGTTAAAGGCGGTCGCAACATGCGGTTCAGCGTGACCGTGGTCGTCGGAGACGGAGAAGGACATGTCGGCGTAGGTCTCGGCAAGGCGCGCGAGATACCCGAAGCCGTGAGAAAGGGCATTGAGGACGCGAAGAAAAAGCTTATCTTCGTTCCCACGGTCGGTACGACTATTCCGCATAGGATCCTCGGCGTGTTCGGAGCGGGCAAGGTTCTCATCATGCCCGGTTCGGAAGGAACCGGTGTCATAGCGGGCAGTTCCGTACGGACGGTTCTGGAATTGGCCGGCGTAAAGGACGTTCGGGCCAAGTCCATCGGCTCGAACAATGCGGGAAATATGGCGTACGCGACGATCGAGGGATTGCGCAATCTCATGACGCTCGATCGAATCAGCAAACTCCGAGGGAAGACTCGGCAAGAGATATTGAGATAGAGGTAAAACCATGGCAAAGACGATCAAAATCACATTGACGAAAAGTCCCATCGGCGCGACGCCCGCTCAGAGAAAAGTCGTGAAGGCGTTGGGATTGAGGAAGATGCATCACACGGTGGAATTGGAAGACACGCCGGTGACTCGAGGCGCCGTCAGAAAAGCGGAACACTTGCTCACGGTCACCGAATAGCGCTGATTGCGATGTGACGCGAACTTTTTCGTACATTAAATAACTCGTAAGTTGCAGGGCAGGAAGCCTTATCCGAATAGGATTCGTTTCCGAAAGCGGCGATTCGTCGCCGCGATACGCGATAGCAGAAATGAGGCAAAACTATGAAATTGCATGAGTTAAAAGCGCCGCCGGGTTCAAGAAGGGCTCCAAAACGCAAGGGCAGAGGCTCGGCGAGCGGACAGGGCAAGACCGCGGGTCGCGGCATGAACGGACAGAATTCCAGGAGCGGCGGCGGTACGAGACTCGGATTTGAAGGCGGCCAAATGCCGCTTTATCGGCGCATACCCAAGCGCGGATTTACGAATATTTGGAGGGTCGAATACGAAACCGTCAACGTGGAGGATTTGAACGCTTTTGACGAAGGTACGGAAGTGACGCCCGCGCTTCTCGCTGAGAAGAGATTGGTTCGAAAGAAGAAGTTGCCTGTGAAAATTCTGGGCGACGGAAAGATCGAAAAGAAATTGATCGTGAAGGCGAATAAATTCAGCAAATCCGCAACGGAAAAGATACAGGCGGCCGGCGGCAAGGCGGAGGAAATTTAAAATGGGTATGTTTGAAACCCTCGGAAAGGCGTGGAAAATCCCCGATATCCGAAGGAAAATGATCTTCACCTTACTGATGATCGTCGTATTTAGACTCGGGGCAAATGTGCCGGTACCGGGTATCAACAGGGATGTGCTCGCGGAGGCATTCAACGGACAAGGACTCTTTGAGATATTCGATCTTTTCTCCGGCGGCGCTTTTCAAAACTTTACCATTTTTGCGCTGAGCATCACTCCGTATATCACGGCTTCCATCATATTGAATCTGCTCACCATTGCGATACCGAGGTTGGAGGCTCTGTCGAGAGAAGGAACCGAGGGTAAGAAAAAAATCGCGCAATACACGAGATATCTTACGGTGGCTCTCGCATTTTTGCAAGCCATAGGTCTCACTGTCGGACTCTTTCGCCAGGCTGTCATCAAGAATCCGGACGGCAGCATGAACCCGTTTACGGTCATAGTCGTCGTGGTCACGCTGACGGCGGGAACGGCCTTCCTCATGTGGTTGGGCGAACAGATCAACGAATACGGCGTAGGCAACGGCATCTCTCTGATCATATTCGCGGGCATCATCTGTCGGGCGCCGGGCGCCATCGGCGGAGCGCTCAGGGATTACAGCACGCATAACGTGAGCTTGATCGCGCTGATTTTGTTCTCCGTTTTCGCTGTCGCGGTCATCGTCGGCACAATTCTCGTGCAACAGGGACAGCGTCGCATACCCGTGCAATACGCGAAACGCGTCGTCGGTCGCAAGATGTACGGCGGTCAGAATACGCATATTCCCATCAAGGTGAATCAGGCGGGCGTCATACCCGTCATCTTCGCCCTTTCATTGTTGCAATTCCCGTTGACCATCACGTATTTTACGGGCAGCACGGGAGGATTTGGCAGATTTGTTGAAAAATGGCTTTCGCCCGGGGGCGATCCCGGCGTGTGGCTGTATACCGTGTTCAACATTTTGCTGATCATCTTCTTCACCTATTTTTATACGGCGGTTACGTTTAACGTGGTTGAGGTGTCGGACAACATGCGCGCGAACGGGGGGTTTATCCCCGGCATTCGCCCCGGCAGAGCGACGGTGGAATACTTGAATCGAGTTATGACGAGAATCACGTTCGTGGGCGCGGTCTTCTTGGCCGTCATCGCGACGTTGCCGACTCTCATTCAGCAGTTCACGCATTTGAATATCCAATTCGGGGGCACGGCCTTGCTCATTGCGGTGGGCGTGGCCTTGGATACGATGAAACAGATCGAATCTCAGATGGTCATGCGCAATTACAGAGGATTCCTATGAGAAAGATCTTCATTTTGCTCGGGCCTCCGGGTTCGGGCAAGGGAACGCAGGCTGAGCGCATTCGAGAGAAATACGGAATCCCAACGATTTCAACAGGAGATATATTGCGAAAAAACATCGCGGAGGGTACGGAACTGGGCAAACGCGTGAAGGCCTGTACGGACAAGGGCGAACTCGTGCCGGACGAATTGGTCGTCGGACTCGCGGCGGATCGCCTGAACGCGGACGACACGAAGAACGGTTGCTTTTTGGACGGATTTCCGAGGACCGTCGCGCAGGCGGATGCGTTGGAGCGCGTTTTGAATGAGAAGGACGAGCGCATCGCGGGCGTAATCTACATCACCGCGCCGCGAGAGGTGCTCATTCGACGCATTTCGGGACGCATCGTATGCGAGACATGCGGCAAGACGTATCAGTTGAACGGAAGATTCGCGCCTCAGGTCGCGGGCGTCTGCGATCTGTGCGACGGGAAGATCGTTCGGCGAAATGACGATGCGGAAGCGACCGCGCAAAATCGCGTGGACGTCTACAACGCGCAGACCATGCCGCTCGCGGATTATTACAGAAAAAGGGGTCTGCTCACGGAGCTTGACGGCGAGGAGTCTGTCGAGGACACGTTTGCGGCCATTGAAGCTTTGATTGGTGCGTAGATGATCATCTTGAAGAATGACGATGAGATCGAAATGATGCGAATCAGCGGCAGGGTGACCGGCAGCATACTCTACGAGTTGCGCGAGCTCATTCGCCCGGGCATCAGCACAATGGACATCGACAGGTATACGGAGGGTCGCATTCGCTCGGAGGGCATGATCCCCAGCTTCAAGGGATACAACGACTATCCGGCCAGCGCTTGCGTTTCCGTCAATCACGAGATCGTCCACGGCATTCCCGACGAGGATAGGATTCTCGAGGAAGGGGACATCGTGAGCGTCGATATCGGCGCGACCTATGACGGTTGGGTCAGCGATGCCGCGCGCACCTATCCGGTGGGTAATGTGAGCGAGGAAGCGCGCCGTATCATCGAGGTGTGCCGCGCGAGCTTCTTCGGTTGCCTTCGTTACTGCATCGAGGGATGCAGGCTCACCGATATCGGTCATTCGATTCAGCGGAGAGCGGAGTCGGCGGGCTATTCCGTGGTTCGAGATTTTGTCGGACACGGAATCGGCCGGGATATGCACGAGGATCCGCAGATCAAGAATTACGGGCCGCCGGGCAAGGGTCCGCAGTTGCTCAGGGGAATGGCGCTTGCCATCGAACCCATGATAAATGAAGGCGATTATGAGACGGAGGTTCTTGCGAATAATTGGACGGCTGTAACTTCAGACGGGAAACTTTCCGCTCACTACGAGAATACGGTGATCATAACAGGAGGAGAGCCTGAAGTGATCACTCTCGATGAACGGGACGAAAGGGGAGCATAGCGGAGCAATGGCAAAAAAAGACGTCATAGAGGTATTCGGCGTCGTAGTCGAGGCGCAACCAAATGCGATGTTTGTCGTCAAATTGGAAAACGGTCACGAGATTTTGGCGCACATCTCCGGGAAGATCAGAATGAACTTCATTCGCATTCTTCCGGGGGATAGGGTGAAAGTCGAATTGTCCCCTTACGATTTGACGCGGGGACGCATCACTTGGCGCGATAAGTAGACGCGACGAGGGACTTGATTCGAACGAATTTCGCTGTAAAACCCGCGCAAAATCCCCGTGAGAGCATGCGCGCTTGCAATAGGCGATGAATTATGCTATCATAAATATTTGCGCGTATAATTGGAACGCAATAAGGAGATGCACAAATGAAAGTGAGATCATCGGTGAAACCGATCTGCGAGAAATGCAAGGTTATCAAACGAAAGGGCCGCGTCATGGTCATTTGCGAGAATCCAAAGCATAAGCAGAGACAGGGATAGGCGAATTAGGTATTCGCAACGGACGCCCAATCGGGAGCGGCTGTGTTTCATTGTCGCGAGATAAGGAAACTGCCCGTAGGGTTTTCGATCATTTATATACGGTATTGCCTTCGCGGGGTTGTGAGAAGGCCGGCTTAAGTCAGGTTATTGCGCAGGATTTTTCCCGCAGGTTGCGCGCGGAGGAGCGAGGCCGAGAGGTCGCGCACCGGGAATACGCAAGCGCGGATTTGCGAATGATCGGCGCAGGGTTATGAGAAAGTCGGTTTAAGTCAGGTTATTGCGCAGGATTTTTCCCGCAGGTGCGGTGCGGACGACTGAGCGAGGAAGGCGCGTATACAGAAATACGCAACTGACGAGCGAAGGAGGACAAGCCGCAGATGCGGGAAAAAGACAAGCAATAAGAGGAGGGAATATATGGCACGTATAGCAGGCGTAGACCTACCGCGAGACAAGCGGATAGAAATCGGCCTCACGTACATCTACGGTATCGGGCGCGCGACTTCAAACGAGATATTGAAGAAGGCGGGCGTCAGTCCTGATATTCGCGTGAAGGATTTATCGGAGGACGAAGCCGGTAAAATCAGGAAGATTATCGATTCCGATTACAGCGTGGAAGGCGATCTGCGACGCGATGTAAGCCTCAATATCAAGCGTCTCATGGAAATCGGTTGCTATCGCGGCATCAGGCACAGACGCGGACTTCCGGTTCGGGGACAAAACACGAAGACCAACGCCAGGACGCGGAAAGGTCCGAAAAAGACTGTCGGCAGAAAGAGGAAGTCGGATTGATCCGTCGCCGCAAATCGATTGCGGAATGAGCGCGATGCGGAAATTTTCACGGGTTTCGCGCCGGGAACGAAGCCGAGGCGTTATGCGACCGAACGCGATCGAACGATGAGCGAACGGCCGGTACTGGACGCGGAAACAGACGAAGGACAAATGGAGGATTGCAATTAAAATGGCTACTGTCAAAAAAACAGTCAGAAAAAAACGGAGAGAACGAAAGAATATAGAAAAGGGTCAGGCGCATATCCAGTCGACTTTCAACAATACGCTCGTCACGCTCACCGATATGAGCGGCAACGCTCTTTCGTGGTCCAGCGCAGGTTCTCGAGGATTTAAAGGATCTCGAAAATCCACTCCGTTCGCCGCGCAGATCGCGGCCGAGGAAGCGGCCAAGGGTGCGATGGAGCACGGTCTTCGCCACGTGGAGGTCTATGTGAAGGGACCGGGTTCCGGCAGGGAGGCCGCCATTCGGGCTCTACAGACGGCGGGCTTGGAGATCACTATGATCAAGGACATTACGCCCATTCCTCACAATGGATGCCGTCCTCCCAAGAGACGGCGCGTGTAGCGGAAGGAGGAAGAGAGAGATGGCAAGATATACGGATGCGGCCTGCAGGCTTTGCAGGAGAGAGAGTCAAAAACTTTTCCTCAAGGGAGAGCGATGTTACAGCCCGAAATGCGCCCTTGAGAAACGCAATTATCCTCCCGGGCAGCACGGCTTGGGCAGGAAGAAAACTTCCGACTACGGGTTGCAGTTGCGCGAGAAACAAAAGGCGAAGCGATTTTACGGATTATTGGAAAAGCAGTTCCATAATACGTTTTTAAAGGCGGCGAAGAAAAAGGGCATTACGGGCGAAAACCTTCTGGTCATGTTGGAGACGAGACTCGACAACACCGTATTTCGCATGGGATTCGCGTCTTCGCGAAAGGAAGCGCGTCAATTGGTCAATCACGGGCATTTCACCGTGGATGGGAGGAAAGTGGATATTCCTTCCTGTCAGGTGAAGCCCGGCGCTAAGATCGCCGTGCGGAAGAGAAGTCACGAATCGCCGAAATTCAAGGAAATCAAGGATATGCAGATCACTGTTCCCGCGTGGATCAGCGTCGATGTCGACAAGTTGGAGGGTACGGTACTGTCCCTTCCCTCGAGGGAGGAGATAGACACGCCCATCGCGGAGCATCTTATCGTCGAGTTGTATTCCAAGTGATGAGGCCTTTGACGCTGTGACGGACGAACGACTAGGTTAGCGAGAGAAGGAGGATATGCGGTGTTAGAAATTGAAAAGCCAACCATCGAATGCGTTTCGGCTGACGACAATATATATGGGAAATTTGTGGTGGAGCCATTGGAGAGAGGTTACGGCACCACTTTGGGCAACAGTCTTAGACGAATATTGTTGAGTTCCCTGCCCGGCACGGCCGTTACCTCCGTGAAGATCGAAGGCATTCTGCACGAGTTTTCCACGATTCCCGGCGTCAAGGAAGATGTGACGGAGATCATTTTGAACCTGAAGAAGTTGGCGGTTCGAATCAACGGCGACGACGACAAACGCGCGGTGATCAACGCGACGGGGCCGCTCGAGGTCACGGCAAAGGACATTCAGGCCGACGGAGACGTGGAGATCTGCAATCCCGATCTGCACATCGCGACATTGGAGGAAAACGCGTCGGTATATATGGAAATCAATCTTGCGCGGGGTCGCGGTTATGTCACCGCCGATCTGAACAAGTCGGAGATCATGCCCATGGGGGTCATAGATCGGAAGAGCGTCGTGTAGGGAAAGAGTGTGAA
>JAIRTJ010000049.1 GCA_031254995.1 Eubacteriales Family XIII. Incertae Sedis bacterium | reverse complement strand
TTTTATGATTAATTTTGCCGTATAGTTCATATAATTAAGCTGTGCTTATCTTTCGCGAGCATTCGAATGATCGCGATCCGGTTTTCTTTATCCAACATAGTGTTGCATATTGCTCATTATTGCATTATAATAGTCACGGTGTTGCTTTTCAAGCGACAGATTCGAGCAAAAACGTTGTTCGAGCAACAGATTTGGCGTAAAACGTCGCGCAAGCGACAAAGTCGACTCGAAGTGTCGAACGGACGGAGATCGGAGATTGCGGAGGGCGATAAATAAGATGGAAATTAAGGCGACAAACGGCGACAAAAGGGACGAAGCGACGATCGGAGCGAAGAAAAAATGAGCGATCGCCGAGTCAAGTACACGAAGAACGCGCTGAAGGAGAGCCTCATCGCTTTGCTTGGCAAGAAATCCATCGACAGGATTTCCATCAAGGAGATCTGCGAGGAAGCGGATATCAATCGAAGCACGTTTTACAAGCATTACGCGGACCAATACGATCTGTTGCGGCAGATCGAACTGGAGGTTCTAACGAACATCAAGGCGCACTTGAGCGAATACAATTTCAAGGAATACGAACCGGAGTCGCTTCAAATCATGGAGCGGATATTCGAATATGTGGTCGAAAACGCGAAGCTGTGCAAGGTCATATTGGGAGAACACGGCGACGCCGCATTCCAGAAGGAGATCATGATGCTCGTTCAAGAGCGGAGCATGGAGGAATGGCAGGGCAACAACGAGTTGGACGACGAGACGAAGGAGTATTCCCTGCTGTTCGGCTTGAACGGGGGCATTGGGCTCGTGCAGAAATGGTTGCGCGCCGACCTGCAGACCCCTGCCAAGGAGATCGCTCAGTTGATCATCAGCCTGACCTACAGAGGACTTTCGGGATTCAAACGCTAGCTTCCGGGGATTTACGGCCGGGGATTTGAAATCCCCGGAAGCGGGTATGATCAATTGCAACTTGCGGCTATGGCTTCGAATCGATCCGTCGCCGAGCGGAATATGTCGATCAGCACAGGATCGAAGTGACTGCCCGAGCCTGATTCGATGATCTCGTTTGCCTCGTTCGCCGTGAGGGGCTTCTTGTACGGTCGCGCCGAAATCAGGGCGTCATAGACGTCGGCGACCGCCATCAATCTGCCCTCAAGCGGTATGTCTTTGCCGACCAAGCCTTTTGGATAGCCCGAACCGTCCCATTTCTCGTGGTGCGTTCCCGCGATGATGCGCGCGTATCGCAGGAAGGAGCACTCCTCCGCGCTGCGCTCGATGCGCTCGATGGCGCGTACGCCGAGTTCCGCGTGTTCCTTCATCTTCTCGAATTCATCCTCCGTGAGTTTGCCGGGCTTGTTCAAAATGGCGTCGCAGATCGCGATCTTGCCGATGTCGTGGAGCTGGGCGGACGGCAGGAGATATGTCAGATCCCATGCGGATGTCTCGTCCCGATATTTTCCGGATTCGATCAGCCGATCCACGAGGACTTCCAAATATTTTTGCGTGCGCGTAATGTGGCCTCCCGTCATGTTGTCGCGAAATTCCACCATCTCAGCCATGCCTGTCAGCAGCGAGTTTTGAAGATTCATCACCTGAGACGTCTTTTGATCCACCATGTCCATGAGATTGTCCGCGTAATTGCGCAATTCCTTCTTCTGCGATACGAGTTGCAGATAGTTTTTGATTCGTCGCCGCAACAGGGGCGCGGAAAACGGTTTTTTCACATAGTCGATCGCGCCGAGATCCAATCCCTTCAATTCGCTGGCTTCATCGTTTTTCGACGTCAGGAAGATCACCGGTATCTCAGCCAGGGTTTCGTCGCTCTTCAATCGTCTGATGACTTCGTGTCCGTTCATCTCCGGCATCTCCACGTCCAAGAGTATCAGTGACGGCGCGATGCGCTCCAGAACCTCGAACAGCTTGAGAGCCGAAGGAACGGCGTACACCTCGTAAATGTCCTTCAACATGTTCTTCCCGATCGTGAGATTCGCGATGTTGTCGTCGACCAACACGATCTTCTGTCGGTCGCGTTGCTTTTTTTCGCAGTTTGCATTTCGTTCCATCGTATTGCCTCGTTTCCGTTCGCGCATCGACCGTGACGGATCGAATCGCGCTTCATCTTTGCTCGTTTGTCGCTCCTTTTCGCGCGGCGCGCGACGATTGCGGCTTGCGGCGCGCAATCTCCGCGTTCTAGGCGCTCTTTGAAAGCCTGTCCTTTATTATGGCGAAGTCCATCGCGAGAACGTGTTCCTTCAGCCATCGAATCAATTCTCGATCGTGTTCGTATTCAAAACGCTCCAATTCCCTCATTGCCTGATCGATTCCGTCCATGTCGTAGTCGGAGCAGGCGCGAGAAAGGGCGGTCAGCACATCCCAATCCGGGCGTTCGCGCGTCGGTTTCTGAGCTTTTGCGTTCAGGGAAGACAGAGCCGCGCTGATATCCGCGGTCAGTTTCTCGACGGCTCCGAAAAACGACGCGCTGTTTCTTCGAACAAAGGGAAGGTCGCCGTTTCCCGCCGCGTGTTCGAGAGCTTCGGCTTGTTCGCCCACCGACTGCGCGCATATGGCGTAGCTGCTGCCCTTTATCCCGTGCGCGATGATGGCGTATTCCGAGAGCGAATTCTCCGCGCGGGCGCGCATTTCCTTGAGGAGAGGCGGCGTGTTCTCCGCATAGGATTGGAGTATTTCGGACAGGATTTCGTCGTTTTGATCGAAGCTCTCCCACGCCTTTTCCAAGTTGACGCCGGGGATGCGTTTCGTGCGGATGCAGGCAGTTTCGCATTCGTCGGAAGTCGCAGGCGCGCTATGCCTCGCGCATTTTCGATCGTCTGTCCCGTCGGAAGTTTGCGCTATGCCGTTTCCCACCCATCTTCGTATTTCCGTGTCCAAGCGCCGGATGTCCACGGGCTTTGTAAGGAAGGCTTGAAATCCGCTCGAAAGAAATGTTTGCTCGCACTCCTTATTCGCGTTCGCGGTCAGCGCAATAATTGGAACGGTTTTCGCGTATTCGCCGGCGATCTCGTTTCGGATGATTCGCACCGTCTCGATTCCGTTCGGTTCGGGCATCATGTTGTCCATGAATACGGCGTCGTAGATCTCCTCGCGCGCTCGTATTCGTTCGATGGCTTCCGATCCGCTTTCGACGCAATCCACGCGCATGCCGTACAGCCCCAACATCCCCTTTATGACATCGCGATTGGTCTCGGCGTCGTCGACGACCAACACGCGCGCGTTGGGAAGGAATGCGCGCGAGAACTTGAGGTCGCGGGAGCGCTTTTCGTCCGCATAGCGGAAGTCTTGCAGATTTCTCACGACATCGGCGTCGAGCGTTCGTTCCGTGACGAACCCTTGCCGCATGCGCGCGGTGAATGTCGATCCCTTCCCGTATTCGCTGAGCACATCCACGCCGCCGTCCATCATTTCGGTCAACCGCTTCACTATGGCGAGTCCCAGACCGGTCCCCTCGATGTTGCGATTGCTCTCCGCATCCACCTGATTGTAATCGGAAAACAGTTTTTCGATGTCCTCCCCGCGAATGCCGATCCCCGTATCCGTCACGCGCGCGGTCAACCAAACGTCCTCGCCCTTCCTCTCGGCGGACAACGTCAACTCTGCGACGCCCTCCCTCGTATACTTGAATGCGTTGCTGAGCAGATTCCCGATGATTTGCTTGATTCTGAGTTCGTCGCCGCGAAGCTCGCTCGGCAATTTCCCGTCGATGCGGAGCTTGAAAGCGATGGGCTTTTCGCCGATGAGGATGCTGTTCAGCGTGACGATGTCGTTGATCAAGCTCGCCGTATCATAGTTCGCGGGAATCAGGCGGAATTTTCGCGACTCGAGCTTTGAGATGTCGAGAATGTCATTTACGATCTTCAAAAGAGTCGTACCCGAAGCGTGTATTTTCTCCAGGTTTCGTTCCGTTTCTCTGCTCGCCTCTCCTGAGCGAATCGAGAGCTCGGAAAGGCCGATGATCGCGTTCAGCGGCGTGCGCATCTCATGGCTCATCTTCGCGAAAAAACGCCCCTTTGCATTTGCGGCCTTCTGCGCGAAGGCGTTCAATTTCTCGAGCCGTTCGTTCTGCTCCTCGATGCGGTAAAAAGGCTTCGCGAGGATCTTTGAGGCGAATAGGGCGGCGATAAAACCGAAAGCGACGAATATGAACGCCGCCCACAGCAGACCGGTGCGCAAATAGGCGGAAGGGCTCTCGCTGAAAGGCGCCGCGGCGGCTATAACCCATCCGTCGCGCGATCCCGAAATCTTCTTGTACACGCAGATGCGTTCGATGCCGAACGATTCGTATTTCCCCATTCCCTCGTCGGTTTGGAGCATTTTCTCAAAAAAGGCGCCGGACTCCGCAAATTCGCTGTCCGTCTTTGCTCTTTCGATGTAATTGAGGCGTCCCTCGACCGCGTTGGAACGTCGGTTGGCGATCATCGTGCCTTCTCCGTCCGCGACGAAGACCAACCCGGTCTCCCGTATCTTGATGTCGGACAGGAGATCGTTGAAAAACATTCCCGGAATCGCGGCGGACAGAACGAAACGATCCATGGGGACGCACACGTAGATCACGAGTTCTCCCGCAGCGGTCCTTTCCGTCGTCGAGATGACGAAGCCCTGCGCGCGGGCTCGCTGCGCGTACTTCAGGACCCGCGCGCTTGCCGCCGTCGGATTTTCGCCGCGGGCGATCGCGCCCTCCGGGTCAAAGACCGCGAGCGACAGAAAGATCTCGTTGGCGTCTTCCTCCGCTTTCAATATTTCGCGACACGCTTCGGGTTGCGCGACTTCGAGCTTTCGCGCGATTGCTTCCGCGTTGCCTCGCAACATCCCGATCTCGTTCGCGAGCAGCTTTTCGACGGTTTGCGCGACCGCCGACATGTCGCTTCTTATCGCCTCGGCGAGCTG
>JAIRTJ010000009.1 GCA_031254995.1 Eubacteriales Family XIII. Incertae Sedis bacterium | reverse complement strand
CAAGAGCGTCGCGGAGGAGAGGAGGAAGCTGCGCACCTCCGGCCTGCCGTAATTGAAAATGTGCGTACCCCACTGCGGATGCTCGCGGCGCAACGGATTTTTGTGTTCATACAGCCATGTGCCGTCAAAGCGCGCCAAGCCGTGCGCGTCCTTAGGGAAATGCGCCGGCACCCAATCGACGACGACGCCGACGCCGACGGAATGCAGTTTGTTCACGAAATACATGAAATCGCGCGGCTCTCCGAAGCGTGAGGTGACGGCGAAAAATCCCGTGACCTGATAGCCCCACGAACCGTCGAAAGGATATTCGTTCACGGGCATGAGTTCCACATGCGTATAGCCCATGCGCACCGCGTATTCGGCCAATTCGTCCGCGATCGCGCGATAGGACAGGCGCTCTCCGTCCTCGCCCCGCTTCCACGAATCGAGATGCAACTCGTAGACGGAGACGGGTTCCTTGAGTATCCGCGCGTTGCGACGCTTTCTGAGAAAGCGCTCGTCGCTCCATTCGAAGCCGTCGAGGGACATGATCGCGGACGCCGCGCCCGGCGCCGGCTCGCAGTAAAACGCGAACGGATCCGACTTGTACACGCATCGACCGTCCGCGCCCTCTACACAGTATTTGTAATGCGCGCCGTCTCGGAGTCCTCGGATGAGAGACACCCACAAGCCGCGATAAGTCGTCATGGGATGCGCCGTCTTGCTCCACTCGTTGAAATCCCCCGACACGCCGACGCTCTTCGCGTTCGGGGCCCAGACGCAGAACAGATGCGCGTCGACGTCAGGCACGTATCTGCAACCGAAAAAATCATATGCGCGCGCAGCCTCTCCCGCGTAAAACAGGTCGATCAATTCATCGAAGCGCCTGCATATTTCATTCGGTTCGATATCGAAATTTCCCGCCAAGAATTTTCCTCCGCATGAACATAGATCTCCGCAAACACCGCGACCGCCAAACTTTCGATCATCATGAAAAATCGTCGGATTCCTGCCGCGTGCGCGGGCGTCGGATCCCGTGTTTACTATATTATATTACATTTTTCATCGTTCCGGATAATAAATTTTGAGTTTGAATCGTAAACGGTTGCCTCGCGGCATCGTTCAGTCGCGGCGTCTGATACCCGCGGCGAGCAATTTTCGTATATTGTCGTTGCGACTGTCCTCGAGCATGACGGTCTCGACCATGTTTATGTCGATGCGTATCTTGTCGGCCTCGTCCTCGGTCAGCGTCCCGCTTGCCGTGCGTCGTTTGACGATCTCCCGCTCCAAATCGAAACATTGCAACAATTCCTCGTCGTAATCGCAGTGAAGGCGGCCTTTCGCTTCTTCGCCGTAAACCCCTTCCATGACCTGGCCCGCCAAGTAAATGCGCTCATCGATCAACCCGCTGACGATAGCGTCGGAACGCTTGTCGCGCTTGCTTTCGAGCGCCATGATCACATCGGAGGTATTTGCCCAGAAGATATCCTGCAATTTCTGCATGGATATGCGCCGATCCTCGGACTTCGCTATGCCGCGACGCCAATCCTCGGCGCGTCTCTTCTCGCATTTCGACGTTCCGGATCCGCCCCGAGAGGATTGTTCGGCGTCCAATTCCTCGAGCAATTTCTCCCCCTCCTGCATGGAGGAGTCCTTTGCCTCGAACCGATCAAAGAACCGACCCAAGCTATGATGTCTCATGCCGATGCGCCCGATGATCGACTGCGACGCGAGGTGGGACACGGCGAGCAGAATGCGAAGATAATGCCGGTACTCGTTTCGCGTGATTTCGCCGCGTTTGTACTTGCCTTCCATGATGCGCATCTCCGTCTTGGCGGAGAACTCGCGCAACTCACTCTTCAATTTCTTGCCCTTGCGCCCCAGATCCTCATGCTCCAATTCGTCGATTCTGCCGCGAATATTCAGGATGATGGCCGCGGAATAAGCCCCATTGCCGTGAGAAATCTCCGAGAGCAGTTCTCGCAACACCATAATGTGCTTTTCGTTCTTCCTGTATTCCGCCTTGGGATCCGCGATGCGCGGCAGGATGATCATGGCCAACAGGAGCGAAAAGATGATCGCCGCGGCCGCTACGAACAAAATCAGATCGCGATACGGAAAATCGCCCTCCGATTGAAAGAAAAACGGCAACGAAAAGGCGGTCGCGAGACTCACGGTGCCTTTCACGCCGGAGAGCGTTAAAATCAGGCTGTTTTTCAGCTTTTGTTTCACGCGACTGCCCGTCACCTTGTTCGCGGCAAACAGGACGCTGACAAACCTGACGGAGAAGAGGATCAGCGTGGCCAAGCCCGCCAAGCCCAACGCCGATCCGACGGAAAACTTATGCAGAGCCACGACGTTCTCTACGATCCCCGGCAGCTGCAATCCCAACAACAGGAACACCAAAGCGTTGAATGTCACGGTGAGCATTTCCCACAGGGATTTTTTGAACATGCTGAACTCGACCTCGAACAGTCCGATCCTGTGCACCTTCAAAGCCTGATGGCTGCCGGCCGTAACCGCGGCGATGATGCCGGACACCTCGACAGTTTCGGCCGCGAGATAGCAGATGAACGGCGTGAGTATCTCGATGAGCATGAAAGCCGCGTTGCTCCGGAGATTCATCCTCAGCAATCGCCTCGCGACGACCTCTTTCGCGAACGACAACGAAAACCCCACGAGAAAGCCGCCCCCGCACACGATGATGAACTTGAGCGTCGCCATCGGAAAGGAAAAACTCCCCGTAAGCAGGGCTGCCACCGCGAAATGGAAGGATATGACGCCGGAAGCGTCGTTTATGAGTCCCTCGCCCTTCAAGATCGCCATGATCTTGTCGTCTATGTCCACGCGCGACGATATGGAGGACACGGCGATGGCATCCGTCGGCCCCAATATGGCGCCCAGCGCGAAGCACAGCGCCAACGGAAGCGCGGGCATGAGCGCGTGCACGGAAAATCCTATGGAAAACACCGTGACGAATACGAGGAGAAACGCCATGAAAATGACCGGTCTGCGAACGCGAAAAAGTCCAACCAAATCCGCCTCTTCCGCTTCCCGAAACAGGAGAGGCGCGACCAAAAGAGCCATGAACGCCTCCGGCTCCAATGTCAGGTTTTCATCCAAGGGGGTCAAGGTCAACAAGACGCCGCATACGATCTGAATGAAAGGCAACGGAAGTCTCGGAAACGCGCTGTCCGCAAGAATCGAGACAACGATCGCAAACAACAAAATGATGATAATCGTCGTGAGTTCCATGATACGCATATCATAACACGACGTATCGTTTCGCGCAAACCCTCGGCTATTCCGCGCTCTTTTCCGAGGCTCTTTCCTTGAGAATATCCCTGATCTCCGCGAGCAACTCCGCTTCCGACGGAGGGGGCGGCGTCTCTTCCTTCGGTTTGCGAATGGCGTTGAGCAACTTGACCGCGACGAATATCGACAAAGCGATCACGAAGAAATTAACCACCGCCTGAATGAAATTGCCGTAATAGATATAGGAGTCCCGGCCGAATGCGATCCGCATCTGCGTGAAATCGCGTCCCGCGGTGAGGAAGCCGACAAAGGGCATGACGAGATCGTTTACGAGGGAGTTCACTATGGCGCCGAACGCCGCGCCGATCACGATGCCCACGGCCATGTCCACGACGTTGCCGCGCAAGGCAAATTGCTTGAATTCCTCGATTATGCTCTTTTTCGCTGTCGCGTCTTTCTCCTTTTTCATGGTTCGCCCCGTTTCCTCCGGATTGTCGCCGGCAAACTAACATCGATAATATTCGACGCCCTCGCGGTTATGGAAAGTTTATTTCAGCTGTGTTATAATATTTGCGACAAGGGAATGTTCCGAGACGCGGCATCGTCGCCGTCGCACCTCGCAACGATCTGTTTGTCATGTTTATAATACAATATTTTTGACTTGCGTTCAACGGCAAAATGAACCGCGAAAGATGGGGGTGTCCTGCTTGATCGATAAAATGCTTCCGAACAAATCCGCCCGGGTCGCAGACGATCCGGAAAAATTCGCGTCAAAGGCCGCGGATGAAAAGAGCGTTGAAAGTCAAAACGACGCCGCCGAGATCGCTCGACTGAACATCGAGATCAAGAAACTCCATCGACTGGTACAGCACTACGAAGGGCTGTTTGCGCGAAAACAACAGGTCGATGAGGCGAAGCGGCGACAATCCGAGGCTCTGTCCTCCGAACAGCTGAAACTCCGCAAATACATGTACCTTCTGTTGGCGAACAGTCCCGACATCATACTCCTGTTCGACACCGACGGAAGATTTACCTACAGCACCGACGCGTTCTTGAAACAGTTGCGTTTGGACAATTTCGCGATGATCAACGGTCGCAATTACAAGGATGTATTCGCCCTCTTTGCGGACAAGGATTGGATCGACCGCATGGAAGGTCATTTCAAAAACGCGATGAAGGAAAAGACATCCATCACGCTTGAGGAATCCGCGGACTTCGGCGGCAGCGGCGACCTGCGGCATTACAAGATCAATTTCACGCCCATGATCGGAGAATCGGGAGAGACGGAAGGCGCCGTAATCATCTTTCACGACGTCACAGACGAGTTGACGGCAAAGGAGAGCGCCTTGTCGGCCAGTTCCGCCAAATCCGATTTTCTGGCGAACATGTCCCACGAAATGCGGACGCCGATGAATGCCATCATCGGTATGACGAACATCGGATTGGCGAGCGACGACATCGAAAAGAAGGATTATTGTCTGGGCAAGATCGGGGACGCCTCGACGCATCTGCTCGGCGTCATCAACGACGTACTCGACATGTCAAAGATCGAAGCCAACAAATTCGACCTGTCCTACACCGATTTCAACTTCGAGAAAATGCTCTTGAAGATCACAAATGTCTTGGCCTTTACCAT
Organism: Eubacteriales Family XIII. Incertae Sedis bacterium; assembly: GCA_031254995.1. GTDB lineage: Bacteria > Bacillota > Clostridia > Peptostreptococcales > Anaerovoracaceae > JAISGB01. The sequence goes on along the minus strand of JAIRTJ010000009.1, from coordinate 946 downwards.
AGACGCGAAAAAATTGAAGTTCACGGTCAAGATCGATCCCGAGATTCCCGCCTTTATCCACTCGGATGAACAGAGGTTGGCGCAGGTCATCACAAATCTCCTGTCCAACGCCATCAAATTCACGCAGGAGGGCGGCTCCATAAAGTTGGTCGCAGACAAGATCGGAGAGGAAAAGGAGACCGACACATCCTACATTCGCATATCCGTCAACGATACCGGCATCGGAATCAGCCCGGAACAGCTCGGTCGCCTGTTCAATTCGTTTGAACAAGCGGACAACAGCATCTCGCGCAAGTACGGCGGCACGGGGCTGGGGCTCGCGATCTCAAAGAAGATCATCGAATTGATGGACGGCGAGATGCGCGTGGAATCAACCCTTGGCGAAGGCTCGGCATTCACGTTTACGGTACCCGCGAAACGCGGGCTCGGCAGCGTCAGATTCACGTTGCCTGAGGGTATCGGTTGGGACAACATACGCGTCTTGGCCATCGACGATTCGGAAGAGACGCGCGAATACTTCCGAAGCGCTTCGCAGGCGCTCGGCTTTAGGTGCGATATCGCAAAGGACGGTTTCGAAGCGCTCGAACTGATCGACAAAGCCGACAAGAATTACGACGTGATCTTCGTCGATTGGAAGATGCCGATCATGAACGGCATAGAGCTGACCGAGAAAATCCGCGAACGCTATCACGAGCGCGCCGTGATCATCATGATCTCCGCCACGGAATGGAACGAGATCGAGCGGGACGCGCGCAAAGCGGGCGTGGACGGCTTCATTCCCAAACCCCTGTTCACATCGACGTTGACGGATACGATCAACAGTTGTCTCTCCATCGGCGAACACATGGCGAAGGCAGGCGCAAATCAAACCGCGACCGAAAATCGCTTCGAGGGGATCAGAATACTGTTGGCCGAGGACATCGACATCAACCGGGAGATCGTCGCC
>JAIRTJ010000128.1 GCA_031254995.1 Eubacteriales Family XIII. Incertae Sedis bacterium | reverse complement strand
GCCTCGCTCTCGCCGATGATGTCGTCAAACGTATATTTGAGCGCGCGCGTGCTGATGTTGTACGCCAATTTCTGCGCTTCGGCGATGTCGCGAAAGGATACGACGACCCCGTCCGGTTTGCCGTCCCTAAAATAGGGCTTGACCGTTACGATAAAATGGAACGTCCCGCGATAGCTCTTGTATATCTCCTCGTTCTCCGTATAACCCTCACCGGTCTCGATCACCTTGAGCGCGGGCGTACCCTGCATGAACGCGCCGATATGGTTCCCGATGATATTCGCTCGCCGCGCGTTGAACAGGTTTTCGGATATGTGGTTGCAGTGCTTGATGTAGCCGTTTCGATCGACGGCGAATACGCCTTCGTGCGTGCTCTCCAAGATGGCGGCCATCTCGTTGCGCGAACTCTCGCTGTCGTTGAGCATGGCCTGCACCTCTGCCTTCGCCGCCAGAAGATCGGCCATCTTCTCCACAAACGACGTCATCGTTCGCCCCTTGTCGATGAGCACCCTCTTCTGCCCCTCCGTCAAGGCGACCAAGCCGATGATTCCTATGGTTCTGTGCCCGATCTTGATGGGCGTGCAGATCTCCGCGAGTTCCCCGATGCCGCCGGATTCGGTCGCGGCCGAAACGCCGTAGCCCTCGTTCTCGCGAGCGTCCTCGACGAACTCCGTCCTGCCGCTCCGCAACACGTTGGCATAGAGATAATGGCCGTTTACGCGACCGGATTCCTCTTTCTTTCCGACCATATCGCCGTAAACGGCGGTTCCGGCCACAATCGTCAGCTCATCGTCGACGATCTCGACCTCAACCCCTATGGAAATGGCGATGGCCTCCGCCACCTGCCCCGCGTCAGCGGCAATATCAATCAACAGCGACATTCTTCCTCCGATAACCGGACGCTTTCGCGCGCGACCGCACCGCTCCGAAAGCGGCAAAACAAACGCTTCCGGAGATCAGGCTCATTATATCAAAATGAACCGATTATTTCCACGGTTTTACTCACGGAGAATAAATAATTGCGTCAGTTTTGATCCTTTACGGCCGAGGCAAGCGCGAAGATGTCCTTTTCGAGCGTTTGCAATCGATTGTTGATGTCGGTCACGACGGTCGGATCGTTTTGTTCGGACAAGGCCAATCTCGAATAATAAAGAACGTTGTCGAGAGAATCCCGCATATCCGCGATGCGAAGTCTCAACCGCTCGATGTCCTCCGTATCCATAACCTCTCCGGTCGCCTGCGATTCTCGCGTGACCGAGGTCTTTGCGAGATCGTATTCGCTGACGGACTCCACAGCGACGGCGCGGACGCCCGTGACGTTTTCGATGTCCGCGGCGAGATCCTTCTTGGCCTGCGACTCCCCGTGAACGAGGAAGAACGCCGCGGGGCGCGTCCGAAATCCGTTCGCCCACGCCAACAGCCCGTTCCTGTCCGCATGCGCCGAAAACCCTTCCAAATTGTATATCTTCGCATTGACGCTTATCTCCTCGCCGAACAGCGTGACCGTCTTCGCGCCGTCGATGAGTCGCCGTCCCAAGGTTCCCTCGCCTTGATATCCCACGAAGACGACAGCCGCGCGCGGATCCCAGAGTCGGTGTTTCAGATGGTGACGTATGCGCCCTGCCTCGCACATGCCGCTCGCGGAGATGATGACCTTGGGGTCGTCGTTCTCATTCAGAGATTTGGACTCCTCGGTGCTCTTTGTGAACCGGAGATTTACGAAGTCCAGAGGATCGTCGCCGGACAAGATCTTCTTCTTGAACTCGTCGTCAAAGACCTGCGCGTTGCGGCGAAAAACCTCCGTGGCCGCCGTCGCCATGGGACTGTCGATGTACACGGTGACGTGTCCGAGTCTTTTCCTGTAATCATCGTTGTACTCGCAGAATTCGTTCAGCTCGTAGATCAATTCCTGCGTTCGTCCCACCGCGAAGGCCGGGATCACGACGACGCCCCCCGCGCCTGCGGTTTCAAACAGGATATCCGCAAGTTTCCGAATGCTCTCTTCGTTGTCCTCATGCAGACGATTGCCGTAAGTGCTTTCCATGATCACGAAATCGGCTTTCTTGATGATGACGGGATCGCGCAACATGGGACGATTCGCCACGCCCAGATCGCCCGAAAAAACCAACTTGGATACGTCCTCGCCTTCCGTCGTCCACAGCTCGACAATGGCCGAACCGATGATGTGGCCGGCGTCGTTGAGCACGAATTTCACGCCGGGTATCGGTTCGACGAGTTGATTGTACAGAACGGGAACGACCTGTTTCAGCGCCGTTTCGACATCCTTCATCGTGTACAGCGGTTCCGTCGTCGGCCGACCGGCTCTCTGAGCCTTGCGATTTTTCCATTCGGCTTCCTTCTCGTGGATGTAGGCGCTGTCGCGCAACATGACCGTGAGCAAATCCGCCGAGGCGTCCGTGCAGTAGATGCTCCCCGAAAAACCGCGCTTTACGAGCAACGGCAGGCGTCCGCAATGATCGATGTGAACGTGGCTCAAAATCACCATGTCGATCTCGGATGGCTCAAATGGGAAAGGCTCGTAATTCTGCGCCTCTTGGGCGCTTCCTCCCTGAAATTGCCCGCAGTCCAAAAGTACGCGCGTCGGCCCCGAATCAGACGATTCCCCCGCCGTAACCAAGTGACAGGAACCGGTGACGCCCGTCGCAGCGCCGCAAAATTTAATCTTCATTCACAGACCTCCCCGCTTCGTTTCGCGCACGCGCGCAAGCCATTCTCCGCGTCTTCCCTCGAAAAATCAAGGACATGTCGAGAGCCGTTTTCTCATACGAATATTCAAACACAATTTCGCGCGCAAATCAAGGCGTCGGCCCCAATTGGCGAAACAACAGACGTCAACGCGATTTATGGTAATATTTTCCAATTTGCGGCAGTCATCGCCTCTCCCATTGAGCCTATGATATAATGAAAGCAAGACGCCGATGCGGAGCTGTATGTGCGGAGGACAGCATAAAATGGAAGAAATCTATAAAGACTTGCTCGACCGATTGCAAAACGGGTTTCGGGCGGCCATGCTCACCGAGTGCGACGAGAAAAGCATCGCAAAGACCGTGTACGGAGAGGACGACCCCGAGGCGTGGGAGCTCTTGCGACATCTCACGGAGGACGGTTCTTTCGCCAAAAGCGGTCCGGTCAGTTGCTCGGAGCGAGAAAACGGACTCGCCGTAGTCGAGCATTACCTGCCGAGATCGCGCATGATCATTCTCGGTTGCGGACATATAGCGCTTGCCTTGACGAAGATGGCAAAACTGACCGATTTTCGGATCGTCGTATTCGACGACCGACCCATGTTTGCGAATTCGGAGCGCTTTCCCGACGCGGAGGAGGTGATATGCGACGATTTCAAGCGCGTATTCGACAGGATTGAAGTGCGTGAAACGGACTGCATCGTCATCGTGACGAGAGGACACAAACACGACACCGAATGTCTGGAGGGCGTCTTGAGCGGCGCAATGCCGGCCTACATCGGCATGATCGGTTCGAAGCGACGCGTATCCATCGTGCTGAAGCAGTTGGAGGAGCGCGGATTTGAGCGCGAAGCCCTCGCGCGGGTGCATACGCCCATCGGTCTGCGCATCGGCGCCGTGACGCCGGCGGAGATAGCCGTATCCATCCTGAGCGAGGTCATCCGCGTAAAGCGCTTGGAACTCGGCGCGGCGGAGGGGCGAAGCTCCGATGTCGAGATCGTCGAATGGTTGGCGCGGCACGGCGACGAAGCGGACGCCCTGATCACGATTCTTTCGACCGAAGGCTCCGTACCGCGAGCGACGGGCGCGAAGATGGCCATGACATACGAGGGTCGGACCGTCAACACCATCGGCGGCGGTTGCGCCGAATCCGACGTGATGAACCGGGCGAGGATCGTCATCAGAAGCGGAGGCTATGAGGTCGTGACCGTTGATATGCGGGACTCCGCCGAAGACGACGGCATGGTCTGCGGCGGTACGATGAGAGTTCTGATCGAAACCCCATTTTCTGTTTAAATAAGATATTCGAGAATTTCCGCAGAATATTCTATGGAATTATTCCTCCCTCTTCGATAATATCGAACCACCGGTTAAATCCGGCTTTAGACGATATGCGTTTTGTGTCCAATGAAGGAGGAAGTTATGAAAAAGAAAAGGTTATTGATCGTATTGCTCGCGTTGGCAATGGCCATGTCATTTGCCCTGTCCGCTTGCGGCAACAAGGATAAGGGCGACGACGCGGCGGATAGCGGCGACAGCGGCGATGCCGCTGCGAGCGTCTTGGTGGGTTCGTGCATCTACAAGTTCGACGACACGTTCATGACCGGCGTTCGGAACCAAATGCAGGCGACCGCCGACGAACTCGGTGCGGATCTCGAAATCGTTGACTCCCAAAATAAGCAGCCGACCCAAAATGAGCAGGTCGACACCTATATCACAAAGGGCGTGAACGCGCTCGCGATCAACGCGGTGGACCGCACAGCTGCGGGTCCGATTCTCGACAAGGCGAAGGCCGCTGACATTCCGATCGTATTCCTGAACAGGGAACCCGAAGCCGACGTCATGCAGAGCTATGACAAAGTATGGTATGTGGGCGCGAAAGCGGAAGAATCCGGCACGATGTCCGGCGAGATCATCGTCGATTACTTCAAGGCGCATCCCGAAGCGGACAAAAATGGCGACGGAATAATCCAGTACGTCATGTTGCAAGGAGAGCCGGGTCATCAGGACGCCACGCTCCGTTCGGAATTTTCGATCACCGCAATTAAAGACGCGGGATTCGGCGTCGAGAACCTCGGCACGGATACGGCCATGTGGGACAAGGCCAAAGGCACCGACCTCATGACAAACTTCATCGCGTCCAACGGACTTGACAAGATCGAAGCCGTGCTCGCGAACAACGACGACATGGGCCTCGGCGCCATCGAAGCGTTGAAAGCTGAAGGATACAACAAGGGCGATGCGGACAAGTACATCCCCGTCGTCGGAGTAGACGCAACGGCTCCCGCGCTCGAAGCGATGAAGGACGGCTCCCTGCTTGGAACGGTTCTGAATGACGCAGTGAACCAGGGTCGCGCCACGGTCAACATCTCCGTCGCGGCTGCCAATGGCGATGCCATCGATGAAGCTACGATCGGTTACACCGTCACAGACAGTAAATACGTCTGGATTCCCTACGTTAAAGTAACGGCGGACAACTATCAAGATTATCTCTAAAAATAGCAGACGCACTTGAACAGAATCGATTCGGCCCGCCGCAAGCAGCCGCATCATGGGTGGGATACCGCAATTGCGGCGTCCCGCCCCGTGTGCGAGCGTTGCGCCCGGGCCGATCGGGCTTTTTAAGGAAGGATTTCATCATGAGCGAGTACATTCTCCGAATGAAAGAGATCACGAAGACCTTTCCGGGCGTCGTCGCGCTCGACAAGGTTAATTTGAATGTTCGCGCAGGCAGCGTACATGCGCTGATGGGCGAAAACGGAGCGGGGAAATCCACCCTCATGAAATGCCTGTTCGGCATATATCATGAGGACGAAGGCGAGATACTGTTGGACGGCGTCCCCGTTTCGATCAACTCGTCCAAACAGGCTCTGGATCTCGGTATCTCGATGATACATCAGGAACTCCATCCCATACGCTTCCGTCCCGTTACGGAAAACATCTGGCTCGGTCGCTTTCCCATGAAACTCTGCGCCGTCGACCACAAGAAAACAGAACAGGATACGAAAAAACTGTTGGAACGGGTCGGACTCTCGATCTCCCCGACGATCTTGGCGGGGAAGTTGCCGGCCGCCTCACTGCAATTGGTGGAGGTAGCGAAGGCGATCAGTTATCAAGCAAAGATCATCATTATGGACGAGCCGACATCATCCCTCAGCGATACGGAGGTCGAACATTTGTTCAAGATCATACGGAGCCTGCGGGAAGAAGGTTGCGCCATCATCTACATATCGCACAAAATGGAAGAGATACTCAGGATCTCGGACGAGGTGACGATCATGCGCGACGGACAGAGCGTCGGCACGTGGCACTCGTCGGAATTGACGACGGATCTGATCATCAATAGGATGGTCGGACGCGATCTCTCCCATCGTTTTCCGCCAAAGGATTACGTGCCGACGGATTCCGAAACCGTATTGGAGGTGAAAAATCTGACGGCCGCTGCGGAACGATCTTTTCGCGATGTGAGTTTCGCCCTGCGAAAGGGCGAGATCTTGGGCATCGGCGGACTCGTCGGAGCGCAGCGCACAGAGCTGGTCGAGGCGATCTTCGGGTTGCGACGCACGGTTTCGGGCATGATCTTGAAAAACGGAAAGCGCGTCGCAAACGACAATGTTCCGCATGTCAAGCAAAGCCATATCGCCCTGCTGACGGAAGAACGCAGGTCGAGCGGCGTATTCGGCATATTATCCGTAAAAGACAATACCGTCATCGCGAACCAATCGCGCTACGCCAAAGGCGGCGTACTGAACGAGCGAAAACGATACAAGGCCGCGAAGGATTC
>JAIRTJ010000126.1 GCA_031254995.1 Eubacteriales Family XIII. Incertae Sedis bacterium | reverse complement strand
CCGGACAGGACTCGAAAGGCGCGATCGAACTCGCCAGAGAACGGATTGCCGCGCTCATAGGCGCGGAACCCCGAGAGATATTTTTCACCTCCTCCGGGACGGAAGCGGACAATTGGGCCGTCATTCAGACCGCCATGGCGAAACGAAAACACGGCAGACACATCATCACCACCTCGATCGAGCATCACGCCTTGTTGCACAGCGCCGAATACCTCGAGAGCGAGGGGTTCGACGTGACCTATCTCGGCACGGACGCGGAGGGATTCGTTGATCCCAAGGGAGTCGAGAGCGCCATTCGACCCGATACGACGCTCATCAGCGTCATGTACGCGAACAATGAGATCGGAACCGTGGAACCGATCGCGGAGATCGCGCGAATCGCAAAAGAACGCGGCGTCGTCTTCCACACGGACGCCGTCCAAGCCCTGGGAAACGTCCATATCGACGTCAAAGCCCTTGGCATCGATCTCATGAGCATGTCAGCGCACAAGATATACGGGCCGAAGGGGATCGGAGCGTTGTACGTCAGGAGAGGCACATCCTTGCCCGCTCACATGCACGGCGGCGCGCAGGAGGGCAACAAACGCGCGGGAACGGAAAATCTCACGGGCATCGTGGGCTTCGGGAAGGCCGCGGAATTGTGCAAGGAAAATCTCGTGTCGCACATCGAGACGGTCACGGGACTGCGCAATTACTTTCTCGAGCGCGTTTCGGAACGGATAGAGGACATTCGAATCAACGGAAGTTTGGAGAGTCGATTGCCCGGCAACGCGAATATCACGTTTAAGTACATCGAAGGGGAAGCCCTGCTCCTGCTCCTGGACATGAAGGGGATCTCCGTGTCCACCGGCTCGGCGTGTTCATCCGCCTCGCTTACGCCCTCGCATGTCTTGGAGGCCATCGGCGTACCCGTGGAGCAGATTCACGGTTCCGTTCGATTCACCGCAGGAGATTTCACGACGAAAGAGGACTTGGATTACACGATCGACGCATTGGTCGAGGCGGTAGCGAAGTTGCGCTCCATCTCATCCATGTCGAAGGAAAGCGGTTGGTAATTCGCAGGATGCTCGCGCGGACGGATTCGGCGTTGCCGCACGACCGCCGTCGCAACGCTCGGCAAGTTGCGAATATTTGAAAGGGGACGCGAAATTATGTCATTGTACAACGAGAAGGTGATCGAACATTTTTCAAACCCGCACAATGTGGGCGAAATGGAGAACCCGGACGGCGAGGGCACCTACGGCAGCCCCGTTTGCGGCGATATGATGAAGATATCCATCCGCGTGAAGGACGACATCATCACGGACGCTAAGTTCAAAACCTTCGGTTGCGGATCCGCCATCGCCTCGTCGAGCGTGGCGACGGACATGATCATCGGAAAGACCGTCGAAGAAGCGCTCGAAATCACAAACAAGGACGTCTTGGACGAGTTGGGCGGACTTCCTCCCATCAAGGTTCACTGCTCGGTCTTGGCCGACCACGCCATCAAGTCTGCGATCTACGATTACGCGCAGAAGACGGGCAATACGTACAAAGGATTGGAGGGCTTCGATCCGAACGCGGACGAGAGCGACGATCACCACGGTTGCGATATGGAAAACGTCCTGCCTCGGACGTTAAAATAGCCTTCATCAATACATGATGATCGCGCGGACGGGACAGACAGGGGCGCAATAGCCGCACGTAATGCAGACCTCCCGATCGACGCTTGCGATGCCATCCGAATCCGCGGAGATCGCACTGTTCGGGCAGGCGCGGATGCAGGCGCCGCAACCCTCGCAGTCACCCCGATCCACGCGGATTCTTTTGTGCCGGATATCCGGCGCGTAGGAGCGATCGATAACGCCCTCCGCGTAGTCAGCGAGTCGATCGACTTCCTCTTCGCTCCCCAGACCGACCATGATGCTGTCCACGCAGGGCAGGGCGCTCACGTAGTCCAATGCTTTCAGATAGGATCCCGTCAAATTGCCGCCCCCGAACGCCTTCATCGTAAATACTCCCTTGCCGTTCTCGCCGTTAGCGCGAATTGCGGCCGCCATATTTTCCTTTGTCCCGGGGCCGTCGCCGTCGCGTATGCCGAGGCTCTCCAGATTGATGAGGGGAAAGAGTATATCGGATTCGGGCAAACAGGCGTTCATTCGCGACACATCCACATAATGGGTAGAAATGCCGATGGCCTTGACGAGGCCCTTAGCCTTCGCGTCGTTCAAACACGCCCAAGCGCCCGCGCGACTCTCGAAGTCCGGAGTCGCGCGAACCTCATGCAACAGAAAGATGTCCAAAACGTCGAGGTTCAACGCGCTTCGCATGTTCTCCACGGCGCGTTTCATGCCGTCATAGGTCTGCGCGAGGGATTTGGATGCTATGACGGGTCGAACATCAGTTCCCGCGAGGGCGGCGCGGATATAGGGATAGGTCTCGTAGTATTCCGCCGTATCCAGAAACGCGATGTCTCGCTCGAGAGCTCGACGCACGACGGCGGCTCCCTCGGCCACGGACAGATTGAGCTGCGTCCGACCCACCGTGAGAACGCCCATCCCAACCGGAGGCACGAAAATGCCCGTTCGCCCCAATTCTCTTCTTTTCACAATCGCCAACCTCTGTCGTCGTTCTTGCAATGTCATAACATACGGTTTTATTCGTGTCTATTATGTCACGAACTTCCGAAAACCTCAAGCGCTCGCTCATGCAATCCGCAACGCGGAATCATCTCACCGGCGTTTTCGGGTCTTTCTTCTTCTGGCATTAGAGCGCAAAACATGATAGAATTAACGCGTTGCATATTGTTGTGAGATGCGGTTGCGGAAGAAACGAGGAGGCCATGCGAAAGATCGGTTTAAATGAATTGCGCGAATTATTTAAGGATTTTTACGTAAACAAGGGGCATTTCCCGCACGCGAGTTTTTCGGTCGTGCCGGAAAACGACAAGAGCCTGTTGCTCATCAATTCAGGCATGGCGCCTATGAAACCTTATTTTTCAGGCGCGAAAAAGCCGCCATCCAAGCGCATGACCACTTGCCAGAAATGCATTCGCACGGGAGATTTGGAAAATGTGGGACATACGGATCGCCACGGGACGTTTTTCGAGATGATGGGCAGCTTTTCGTTCGGCGATTACTTCAAGCGAGAATCCCTCGTCTGGGGATGGGAATTCATCACACAGGTATTGGAAATGCCCGAAGATCGGTTATGGGCAAGCATCTACGAGGACGACGACGAGGCTTACGATATTTGGAAAAATGACGTGGGCATAGATCCTTCGCGCATTCTGCGCATGGGCAAGGAAGACAATTTTTGGGAAATCGGTACGGGACCTTGCGGACCTTGTTCCGAGGTCTATTACGACAGGGGCGAGGACTACGGATGCGGACGAGCGGATTGCCGGCCGGGTTGCGATTGCGATCGCTATGTGGAATTCTGGAATCACGTGTTCACGCAGTTCAACAAAGATGAGGAAGGCAATTATACGCCTCTGGAGCACCCGAACATCGATACGGGCATGGGGCTCGAGCGCATCGCATGCATCATGCAGGACACCGTTTCCATCTTCGACGTGGATACGGTACGGCATATTTTGGACGGAGTCTCCGAGGCGAGCGGCGTGGTTTATTGCGACGGGAAGGTCGAGACGGACATCTCCGTTCGCATTGTAACGGATCACATTCGTTCCGTCGCGTTTATGATCGCGGACGGCGTCATTCCGTCTAACGAGGGCAGGGGCTACGTGCTTCGTCGGCTTCTGCGAAGGGCTGCCGTACACGGAAGAAAGCTCGGTATCGAAGGCCCGTTTTTGACGGATCTGACGGATCGCGTCCTCGCGGTTTCGGGAGACGCCTATCCGGAGCTTCGCGAAAAGCGAGAATACCTGCGCAAGATCGTGCGTTTGGAGGAAGACCGCTTCGCCGCCGCGATCGACCAAGGGAACGCGCTCCTGAACGAATACATCGATGAATTGAAAGCCGACGGAAAGACGGAGCTGTCCGGCGATAAGGTCTTTCGGTTGTACGATACGCACGGCTTCAATCCGGAGCTCACGCGCGAGATATTGGCGGAACGCGGATTCGGGATAGACGAAGAAGGCTATCTCGAGGAGTTGCGCCGCAGACAGGAAATGTCGCGAACTCGCAGAAAGACCGACGCGGCGAGCGGTTGGGACGAGGACGGCCCGGACGTCTCGGATCTGCCTGACACGATCTTCACGGGTTACGACGTTCTTGCGGATACATGCAAGGTTCTGCGCATCTTCCGCGATGGCAAGGCGGTCGAGCAAGTCGTCTGCGGAGATGTCGCGTCCGCAGTCTTGGATCGAACGCCTTTCTACGCGGAGAGCGGCGGACAGGCGTCCGATGTCGGAACGATGGAAGGGCCGAATTTCTCGGCGCGCGTGTGCGATGCGCAAAAGACACGGGGTGTCTTTACCCATCGAATCGAGGTGACGAGAGGTGCGCTCAAAACGGGAGACGAGGTGTTTTGCATCGTCGAATCGGCGCGCAGGAACAGGACCGCGCGCAATCATACGGCAACGCACCTGCTGCACAGAGCTCTGAAAGAGTCCCTCGGCGATCATGTGCAACAAGCCGGTTCCTTCGTGGATTCGGAACAGTTGCGATTTGATTTCACGCATTACAAGGCAATTGAATCCGAAAAAATGGAAGAAGTGGAGATGATTGTAAATAGAGTCGTCGATGAATTCCTTCCCGTAAATACGGAAGAACTGTCGATGGACGAGGCGAGAGGGCGGGGCGCGACGGCGCTCTTCGATGAAAAATACGGCGATGTCGTTCGCGTCGTCTCTGTGGGCGATTTCAGTATGGAACTGTGCGGCGGCACCCATGTGCGAAATTCGGGGGAGATCGGCGGATTCAAAATCCTGTCGGAATCCTCCGTAGGCTCCGGCACGAGAAGGATCGAAGCGGTCACGGGCACGAATATTTTGCAACCCTTCGAGCGGGCGGAGCGCGTCTTGACGGCATTGGGTTCCATGTTGAAAACAGGACCCGATGCCTTGGTCGACAAGCTCGAACATGTGCTGTCCGATATGCGCGACATTCGAAGGGAATTGAACGCGGCCGACAAGGAGCGCATGGCCGAATCCGCCGAAT
>JAIRTJ010000125.1 GCA_031254995.1 Eubacteriales Family XIII. Incertae Sedis bacterium | reverse complement strand
CTCGTCCAAAATCGCAATGCAGATCACATTTCTAAGTTTATCATATTCGTTTCCTCTTTCCAACCGTTCCGTCAACAATTTCGAGGCGTGTGACAAGGGTATGACAAGGGGACGTATAAACTGACACACAGTCGTGCGACAGAGGGCGCTTGACAAAAGCAAATTATTTTTAAAAAGTACAAATATAGGGTATATCTTTTTCGCGCGGCGCCGCAACATTTTCCCGACGGGGGACGAGCTCCCCCGCGTTCATGCCGACGTATGTCGTTCCAAGGTCGCGCGCACCGCGCCGACGCCCGCCAACATCTCGACGAAGAAACCCTCGATCTTGTCGGACAATCCGCACTCGACCAAATCCGCGCCGAACATATCCTTGTTGCGCAGTATCGGTGCGAGTTGCCCCTTGTAACTCTCCTTGTCGTCCCATACTACGTCGGACAGAGCCTTCGCGAGGGGCGCCGCAACGGGATCGGGACTCGGCTCAAATCGCCTGCCGAAATCGTCGACGGCCAACAGATATCGAAACCATCCCGCGATGGCGAGCGGAATGAATCGCAGAGAGCGTATGTCCAAATCATCGCGCTCGGCGCAGGACTTCAACGTCTCTCCGAAGCGAATCGGTATTTTGAGGCCTGTATCCGTCGCGATCCGCTGCGGCGCATCCGGAATATACGGATTGGGAAATCGCTCCTCGATCACCTCTTTTATAAATGCCTCCGGGTCGATGATCTTAGGATTTGCGACGACCTTCAATCCTTCGCCGTAACCGATGCCCTCGATCAATTTGACCAATGCGGCGTCCTTCATTTCCTCGTGAATGCGCGTATAGCCGAGCAAACAACCGTAGACGGCCAAAGCCGTGTGCAGCGGATTTAAGCAGACCGTCACCTTCATTCGCTCGCAATCGCCGACCGTCTTTCTGTCCGCAAACAGGACTCCCGCCTGTTCAAGCGGCGGACGCCCGGCGGGAAAATCGTCCTCGATCACGAGGTACTGCGGGATTTCGGCATTCACAAAAGGCGCGATGTACGTGTTCTTCGACGTTATGACGGGATTCATCTCGCTTATTCCAATATTTTCCAATTCTTCGCGAACGGACGCGTCGGGTCTCGGCGTGATTTTATCTATCATAGTCCACGGAAAGCTCACGGAAGCGCCGTCAGACAGCCACGCGAAGAATCCTCGATCGACATGGTTTTTGTCCGCCCACTGCTCCGCGACCGTCATGATCGCCTCGCGCAGTTTCTCTCCGTTTCGACTGCAATTGTCCATGCTCACCAACGCGATCGGATGGGCTCCGGCGCGATACCTGCGGTACAGAAGCGCCGCCACTACGGAAATCACATGCGTTGCGCGAGCGGGACCCTCGTCGATATCCTTTTGTATCGACGGAATCGGCGCCCCTCGATCGTCACGGATCGCATAGCCCTTCTCCGTAACCGTCATACTGACCAGTTGCAATGAAGGTTGCTCGAAAATCCACGCCAAGCGTTCCGATTCCCGATCGTTATCGCCGACCTTGATGCACTCCGATATGCTCGCGACGACTTCTTTTTCCAATTTGCCGTCAGGCCTAAGTCCCACCGACAATACCAGATTGTCATAGGGTATATATATTTGATCGACAATATCGGTGTCAAATGACTCCGCCGCGATGATCCCCTTGTCCGAAAGCCCTCGGTTCAACAACCGTTGTTGCAAGACTGCGATGAATCCGCGAAATATATTCCCGGCGCCGAAATGCACCCATATCGGCGCTTCCTCTGTCGCGGCTCGCATGAGTTCCGTATCGTAGGCGGGCAATGTCACACCGCGGATCTTCTGCATATCGGGATTTTTCAGCATCTCTCTCGAAAGTTTCATTTTGCGCCCTTGCTCCCCTTGTCAATCGCCTCCCACAACCCCAACAAATAGTTGGCGCCTATCGCGCGGTCGTACAGACCGTAACCCGGCCTCGCCTCTTCTCCCCATATCATGCGCCCGTGATCCGGTCGTATGTAACCGGAGAAACCCGCGTCGTGCAGAGCTTTGACGATCTCGTACATATCCAGATCGCCCGCCTCGCTCAGATGCGCGCTCTCCTCAAAATCCCGATCCGTGCGGCGCTTTACGTTGCGCAGATGGGCAAAATGAATGCGATCCGCAAAACGACGAGCCATCGCGGGCAGATCGTTGTCCTTGTTCGGGCCGAGGCTGCCCGTGCAAAATGTCACCCCGTTGTAAATGCTCTTATTCAGGTTCAGGAATGTCTCTATATTCTCCTCGCTCGTCATGAGCTTGGGGAGCCCGTAAAGGGGCCACGGAGGATCGTCCGGATGGATGGCCATCTTGATATCGTATTGCTCCGCCCAAGGAATGATCGCGTCCAAAAAGTACTTCATGTTCTTCCAGTACGCTTCATGGGAGACGTTTTGATAATACTCGATGTCCGATGCCATCGCCTGCAACCGTTCCGGTTCCCAACCCGGAAGACTGTAGCCTCCGGACTTTTCGGCCATCGCATCCATGATGGAAGAAGGATTCATCTTTTTCGCATCCGCGTGACGGTACGACATCACCGTGCTGCCGTCCGCGAGGGGATGCGCAAGCTCGCTGCGCGCCCAATCCATGACCGGCATGAAATTGTAACAGAGACATTTGACCCCGACCTTTTTTAAATTTTTCATCGTCTTGATGTAGGCGTCGATGTACTCGTCTCGGGACGGCAATCCCTTTTTGATGTCCTCGTGTATGTTCACGCTTTCGATGACTTCCATCTCGAGATCATACGACGCGATCTCAGCCTTGAGCTCCTGCAACGTTTCCAAAGGCCAAACCGAACCGACCGGAGCCTTTGACAAGTGAGTCGCCACGCCCGAAACGCCCGGGATCTGCCTGATCTGAGATAGGGTCACGCTGTCGTCCCCGAAGGGGAACCATCTTATTATCATTTTCATTGCTTACAACTCTCCGGTTCATTAAACTGCTTCAACGCGCCGACGCGAGCGCAAATGACGCGCCCCGTCGACATAATTTCTTCGCACTGTTCATCCAAAGACCAAATTCGGCAACCACATGAAGAATTGAGGCGCGAAGATCAAGAGTAAAATCTCTGCGAATATTACCGCGAAAAACGGCAGACATTCCTTCGCATACTGTTCGATCGGGCATTTGAGGATCGCGCATGAAGCGTACATCGCCGTGCCGACCGGCGGCGTCATGCCTCCGAGCGTGACCGTGGTCATAAACACGATCCCGAAGTGTACCGGATCCACACCGAGCTCCTTGACAATCGGGAGGAATATCGGTGTCAGGAGCAAGGTGTTGACCGTTCCCTCCATGAACATGCCGGCGATGAACACGAAAAGACAAATGATAATCATCACGATGTATTTATTGTCGCTCACACCCGTGATCAGCGTTGCGATCCCCTGCGGAACCTTGTCGTAGATGATCCCGTAGCCCATGATCGAGCTGGTCATGATGATGAACAGGATGACGCCGTTATCTCCCAAGGACGTCTTGACCACTTTGACCAGTCCCTTCAGCGTCATTTCCTTATAGACGAATTTGCCGATTACGAAGGCGTAGACGACCGAAAAGGCGCCGGCCTCGCTCGCCGTAAAGAATCCGAAGCGTATGCCGACAATCAAAATGACGGGGAACAGGAGCGCCCAAACGCTCTCGAGAAAGCTGCTGCCGACCTCCCTCAGTTTCGGGGGTCGTTCGTTTTCAACGGGATAGCCCCTCCTCTTTGCGATCCCCCAGGAGGAGAACATGAGAATGGCGCACATGACCATCCCCGGAATCACGCCCGCCAAGAACAATTTTCCGATCGATACCTCGCCCGTGACACCGTAGAGAATGAGTCCGACGCCGGGAGGAATCGTCGCGGTGATCAGACTGCTGATAGCGTTGACCGAACAGGCATAGCCTTTGCTGTACCCTCGTTTGACCATGGAAGGCCCGAGAATCCTCGTCTCCATTGCGGCGTCCGCACAGGCGGAGCCGGAAACGCCGCCCATCAACGTGGACAAAACGCATGATACGAGCGCGAGACCGCCCGCCAGATGTCCGGTCAGCACGGTCGCGAATTTCACAAGCCGCCGCGTGATGCCCGTCTCATTCATCAAGTTGCCTGCCAAGACGAAAAACGGCACAGCCAACAACGGGAAGCTCTGCGTGTTCGAGACCATCTTCTGAATCGGAATGATCCATGCCGCATCGGGAGTCACGGCGAAAAAGGCCAGGCTTGAGATTCCGATCGTATATGCCAGTGGCACTCCCAAAAATAACAGGATCAAAAAAAGCGCCGCTACAATGATCATGAGCCCACCTCCAACAAGTTTTCCGAATCCGCTTCTTCCGTCTCCGTCGCAATCGGTTGATCTTTGATCACATTGATCAATTGCTCGACCAGTGTCAAAATCATGATGCATGAGACGATGGGAATCGCCGCGGTCGCAAAAGAATAACTGATTTTCAAAGTGGTATACAGCCGCATATAGTTCTGCGCCACGAGGATAAAGCCCCAGTATGTTGAAAAAACGGCAAAACCTAGGCATAACGCATATGATATGACGGCGATGGTTTTTCGCAGTGCGGCGGGAAACAGATCGGAAGAGCA
>JAIRTJ010000064.1 GCA_031254995.1 Eubacteriales Family XIII. Incertae Sedis bacterium | reverse complement strand
GCCGAGAAGCATCTATGTCCTTTCGTTCATCTTCGACACGACGCTCACGGGCAGCGCTCGTTTCGTCTACAGATATCTTCGCGCCACGAAGAACAAGAGCGGTATCTCGGACTTCATTTCGCAATTCTCAAGGGAACCTGCGGCGAAACAAGAGCCGGTCCGCGTGATGTTGGTCGGCGCGGGCGATGCGGGAGCCGGAATCATCAAGGAGATAAAGACGAATTCCGCTCTGAACATGCGCGTGGAGGTCGCGGCTGACGATGATCCCTCGAAAAAAGGCCGGACGATTCTCGGGGTGAAGATCGCGGGAAATCACAACGACATTAAATTGCTCGCGAGAAGATACGCCATCGACGAAATCATCGTCGCCATCCCGTCTGCGGGAAGAAAAGACATCCAAGCGATCGTAAACGAATGCAACAAGACCAAATGCAAGGTTCGGATATTGCCGTCCCTCGGAGATCTGATCGACGAAAGGGTCAGCGTAAGCGCTCTGCGAAATATCGACATAGAAGATCTTTTGGGGCGCGAACCCGTCAAATCGGACATAAAGAGCATCAGCGGATATCTGGAAGGGCGCATCGTCTTGGTGACGGGCGGAGGCGGTTCCATCGGTTCCGAACTGTGCAGGCAGATAGCAAAATACAAGCCTAGAAGAATCGTCGCCGTGGACAATTACGAAAACGGCGTCTTCGAGTTGGGCGACGAACTCAGTATCGCTTATCCGAATACGGAATTCGAAGAGGTCATCGCTTCCGTGCGCGATCCGATCCGCATGAGGAGCGTCTTCGAGCAATACAGACCGCATGCGGTGTTTCACGCGGCAGCGCACAAGCACGTGCCGCTCATGGAATTCAACCCGGGCGAAGCGGTCGCGAACAACGTACTGGGCACGAAGATCGTGTCGGACTTGGCCGACGCCTATGCGGCGGAACGCTTCGTGCTGATTTCCACGGATAAGGCCGTCAATCCGGGAAACGTCATGGGCGCGACAAAGCGTCTTGCCGAGATGATCATTCGCGAAAAGAACAGACGTTCGGAAGTCGCGTTCGCCGTCGTGCGCTTCGGAAATGTATTGGGCAGCAACGGCAGCGTTATTCCGCTGTTTCGCAAGCAGATCGAACGCGGCGGACCTGTCACGGTCACGGACAAGGATGTCACGCGGTATTTCATGACCATACCGGAAGCCGTGCAATTGGTTATTCAGGCGGGCGCGATGACGGAGGGCGGCGAGATATTCATCCTCGATATGGGCGAACCGATCAGGATTTTGGATCTCGCGGAAAACATAGTCAAACTCTCGGGTTACATCCCTTACGAGGACATCGACATCGTAATTACGGAGCTCCGCCCCGGAGAAAAGATACATGAGGAACTCAGCTACGACAGCGAATATCTTCGCAGGACGGCGCACGAGAAGATATTTCTCGGAACCGCGGCGGAGCCGTCCGAGGAATTGGCCTGCGCCCTGCGCGACAAGAGCGCGCATTTTGAGCGCGTGATCAGCGAACAGGTAGCCGCGATGAGCCCTGACGAAGTCAAGGCATGGCTGCGCAGGATGTTGCCCGAATACAAGGAGACGGAGCGGCGTTCCGTGATACGCGGCGTCAAGATCGAGGACGAATGATCGTCCTCGCCCGCCTCGAGCATCGAAAGCGCGGCGTCGCATTTTAATCGCAAATAGACGATAATGCTTGAATTTACAATAGGAGGTAGGATCAATGACCGGAACGATAACGGTGAATTATGAGATGAATGAGGATGTGTTGCGCAGAGCCGACGGATATGCGGCGGAGGCGAATCGTCATTACAAGACGCTTCTTTCGCGCAAAATGCCGTATACCGGTTGGGTCGAGTACGCGAATCGACTGACGGATGCGGAAATATCGGCGATCGCGGCGACAGCCTCCGATATTCGCGCCAAATGCACTGTGTTTGTCGTGATCGGAATCGGCGGATCCTATTTGGGGGCGCGCGCCGCCTCGGAATTCGTCGACGGCGGTATCGACGCGAAGCAGAGAAGCGGTTTCCCGCGCCTCGCCTTCGCGGGCTTCAACCTCAGCGGCGCCTATCACAAAAAGCTGATCGACGATATAAAAGACGAGGATATCTGCATCTGCAACATCAGCAAGTCCGGCGGTACGACGGAGCCCGGCATCGCGTTTCTCGCCTTGCGCAAATTGCTCGTCGAAAAATACGGAGAGGCTGAGGCCAACAGCCGGATCTACGCGATCACCGACGCGGAAAACGGCAGCCTGCGCCGCGAGGTCCGCGAACGCGGATACGCGAGTTTCATCATTCCCGGAGACGTGGGAGGTCGATACTCCGTGCTGACGCCCGTGGGTTTGCTTCCGATGGCCGTCGCAGGCATAGACATCGTCCGCGTGATCGAGGGCGCGCGCGCGGCTTCGTCCCCCGACATAGTCGATGCGGCCAAGAGGACGGCCTGCGTGCGGCGCGCCTTGCAGGACACGGGAAAGACCGTCGAGATCATCGGAGCTTTCGAGCCGTTCATGGCATCGTTCAGCGATTGGATTTTGCAACTTTACGGCGAGAGCGAAGGCAAGGACGGGAAGGGTATGTTGCCCGTCGGCGTAAATCTGAGCAGCGACCTGCATTCACTTGGGCAATTTTTCCAGGAGGGCAATCAAATCTTCTGCGAGACGCTCATCCATTTCGCAAACCCCCCGGCCGATATCTCCGCAGGCGACGAAGGAGGATTTTTTGCGGGGAAGAGCATGGCGCAACTCAATGCCGCGGTGCGAACCGGCATGATGAAGGCGCACAGAAGCATAGACATCCCCATCATTGCCGCGGAATTGACCGACGCGAGCGCGTATTGCTTCGGCTTGGCGGTGTGCTTCTTCGAATGGACGTGCGCGCTCACGGGATTGCTCATGGGCGTGAATCCCTTCGACCAACCGGGTGTGGAGGCGTATAAAAAGGAGATGATGCGCATATTGCGCGTCGAGGAATGAGCGTACGAAATTTTGCGGCGATCGGCCGCAACCGGAGGCGCTATTGCGATGAAATAAAAATTTAACTTGAAAAAGGACGCGTTTTTGCGGAAAATAGAGTTGCGGCGCGCATAGCGTTTATTTTAGTATAAAAAATTTGTAAATATGTAAAGATAAAGGATACGTGAGTAATCCGGAAAGGCAGGGCGACATGAAGAAAATCGGCGTACTCGGTACGGGAACCATGGGTGCGGGCATCATTCAGGTATTGGCGCAAAACGGGTTTGAGGTAGCTCTTCGCGCAAGAAGAGAATCTTCCGTTGAAAAAGGCATCGCGACGGTGACAAAAAATCTCGAACGTTTGGTTGCGAAGGAAAAGATTTCCGCCGCGGATAAAGACGATATGCTCAGCAGAATCAATGGTTCCACGGATATCTCAATCGTAGCGGACGCCGATCTGATCATCGAAGCCGCAACGGAAGACATGGAAGCGAAGAAGGCTCTGTTCGCGGAATTGGACGAGCTGTGCAAACCCGGCACGATCATCGCCACGAACACGTCCTCGCTATCCATCACGGAGATAGCTTCCGCGACGAAGCGACCGGATAAAATCATCGGCATGCATTTCTTCAACCCGGTGCCGCTGATGAAATTGGTGGAGATCATCAAAGGACTCGCCACCTCGGACGAAACGAAGGCCGCCATCGTAGGGCTCACGGAGACGTTGGGCAAGACGCCCGTCGAGGTCGAGGAAGCGCCCGGCTTCGTCGTGAACAGGATATTGATCCCGATGATCAACGAAGCGATCGGCATCTTGGCGGACGGAGTCGCGGAGGCGGAGAAGATCGACGAGGCGATGAAACTCGGCGCGAACCATCCCCTCGGACCGTTGGCCTTGGGCGATTTGATCGGTTTGGACGTGTGCCTCGCCATCATGGAAGTTCTCTATGAGGAGTTCGGCGATACGAAGTACCGGCCCCATCCCCTGTTGCGCAAGAAGGTTCGCGGCGGCGAATTGGGCAGGAAGAGCGGAAAAGGATTTTTCGATTATCAATAAGATCGTTCGGGAAGAACGGTTACGGGAGGCGTTTTCGTGAGTCGCGGCGACAGAAGAAACAGCAGGAAGAAGAAAAAGAGTTCGTTCGGAAGGGTGTTTTTGCCGATCTTTCTGACCTTGTTGGCGGTGTTTACAGTGGGATTGTTCTTGATCGACAAATTCGGCATTTCGCGTCTCACGGACTATTTTTCGGGGGACGTCATGAGCGACGTCTCTCCGATCGCCGGAGGCGACAGCGATTTTGCGAGAAAATACAAGGATTCGAAGCGCGTGAACGTTTTGTTGCTCGGTCACAATCAGGAGCTTACGGATACGATCATGTTGGGCAGTTTCGATACGGAGCTGAAACGAGTGGATGTGATATCGGTGCCCCGCGATACCTATTATGAGAGACCCGATTATCCCGGCGCGGCGCATCAAAAGATCAATTCGATTTACAAGACGGAGGGAGTCGAGGCGATGGCCGCGGCGGTGAGCAATGTGCTGTGCGGCGTTCCCATCCATTTCTATGATGTGATCAGCGACGACGGCGTCGCGAGAATCGTGGACGCCATGGGCGGCGTTACGATGGATGTTCCCATGGACATGCGATACACGGACGCGGAGCAGGGACTGAACATCGACTTAAAACAAGGCGTACAGACGCTGAACGGAGATCAAGCCGTGCAATTCCTGCGATTCAGGAAGGGATACCCCACTGGCGATCTGGGCAGGGTGGAGGCTCAACAGAGTTTTATGAAGGAAGCGTTCAAACAGAGCATGGGATTCGGATTTCCCAAGGTGGCAAAGACGGTCGTAAAGGAAGTCGATACGAATATGAAGGCGGGCATCGCGGCGCGGATCGCGGGCAAGGCCTTGGGCATGCACACGGAGGACATCGCGACCTATATGGCTCCGGGAGCCGCATCTCGGTTCAACGGCGCCTCGTATTATTTGGTTGACGAGGCGCAGGTCGATGAATTGATGAATGCGATCTACAGCATGGCGCCGCCGGAGGAAGATGCCGGATGAACGCAAACGCAACGGAGGAATGAAGTAATTGGACGAGCAAACAGAGCAAAACAATGAAGAGACGAGGCCTGTAACGCCTGAGGTCGCGGATAAAGAAGCGGATAAAGAGAAAGAAAAGAAATCTCCGACGACAAGGAGGACATTTTCGAAGTTCTTCCTTATCACGTTTTTGATCTGCATCGTCGTGATCGTCGCGGGCATCTTTATCGTCAATACCGTCCTCGATCAACGTCCGATGGACAAAAACTCGACCGACGAGCGTCCTCGGACGCAGACGGATGAGAAATTGGATCTCATCTATCCCGGCGAGGGAATATTTGCCGAGGAATTCAAAGACTCCAAGCGCGTCAATGTCCTTTTGATGGGCACGACAAACGAGGGATTGGCGGATACGATCATATTGATCAGTTTCGATCCCGAGACGCAGGAGTTGGACGCTGTTTCCGTTCCTCGAGACACCTATTACAAACGCGAAGGGTATTCGAGTTCGTACTTGAAGATCAATGCGGTGGCGCACGAAGGTGCGGACGCGATGGCGAAGGCCGTACACGAAGTTCTTCTCGGAATTCCCATCAACTATTACGCGATTATCGACTACGACGGCGTAGCCAATATCGTGAATGAGATCGGCGGCGTCCCGATGAACGTTCCGAGGAATATGGTCTATTCCAGCCCGCCCCAAAATCTCTATATCAACATCAAGGCGGGAGAACAGATATTGGACGGCGAGAAATCCGTGCAGTATCTGCGATATCGCAGCGGTTATCGCAACGGCGACATCGGTCGCGTGGAAGCTCAGCAGGCATTCATAAAGAGCGCCGTCAAGCAGGTTTTCGAGAATAAATTGACAAAGGTCGCGAAGGTCGTGGCGGACAATGTGGATTCCGACATCACGACCCGAGCCATCCTTTATCTCGCGGACAAGGCTTCGGGCATGGATCCCGAGACCATACGCACGTTTCTTTTGCCGGGGACTTCGGGCGTCGTAAGCGGCAGCAGCCTGTCCTTCTGGCGAAGAGCGGACGATTCCGAGATTGAGGCGATGTTGCGCGAAATATACGCCGGTCCCGAATCCGTCACGGGCGGAGCGATCACGGATGGCGCGGTGACGGACGGAGCCGTCGCCGGCAAAAACGGTACGGCTCCTCGATAAGAGGCGCGCGGACTGTCGTAAGATCCGCCGCGATGCGCGCGGCGGCATATGGTTCGCGCGAAGATTTATATTGTTCTTTACGCAGAAAAGTATTGCATTCTTTATAATAATGCGGTTATAATGTGGGTGTTGAACACAACGCCCTTTGTTGCATCAAAATAATGTTACCCCATTGTAAAGACAAAAAACCCGAATAAGAAAAGAAAGGCGGATTTTCGACGCGACTCGGAATCCGGGTAAGGTAGGGATGGACGAAGCGATACTCAGATCAAAGAAGGTTTCCGAATTGAAGGAAATCGCGAAAGCTTTCGGCGTCGAGGGCTTTGAAAAGATGAAGAAAGGCGAGATTTTGGACGCGCTGATCAACGGTTCCTCTAAACCGGACGGGGAAGGAACCGCAACTCCGCTTGCGGATACACCCGCGCCTGCCGCGCGAACCAAGCCTCAAAAGCGAACTGCGACGCCTGCGCAAGCGGAGGAAAAAGATGAGGGCGAGGAAACGCCTGCGGAGAACGCGACGATCTCGGAAGATGACGAGCGCAACAAAAACAGATACGAGGTGGAAGGTATTTTGGAATTGGCGGACAGCGGATTCGGATTCCTTCGATTCGACAACTACCTTTCCAGCAGCGACGACGTATATGTCGCGCCTGCGCAGATCAGGAGATTCAATCTCAAGACGGGCGATAAGATCAAGGGCGTTGCGAGAAAGGCCAACGAGGGCGAAAAGTTCGGCGCATTGCTCTACGTGTTCAATGTGAACGGCGAGGATCTCAAGGTCGCCATCCACAGACCCGAATTCGGCAGCCTGACGCCCATCTTCCCCAACGAACGCATAAATTTGGAGGACAATCCGAAAAATCTGTCCATGCGTCTGATCAATATCGTCGCACCCATAGGAAAAGGACAGAGAGGGCTCATCGTCGCTCCGCCCAAGGCGGGGAAGACCATTCTCCTGAAAGCCATCGCGAACACCATTGAAAAAACCCATCCCGAATGCGAAATGATCGTACTCCTCGTGGACGAACGCCCCGAGGAAGTCACTGACATGCAACGCTCCATCAAAGGCGAGGTCATCTATTCGACGTTCGACGAATTGCCGCAAAACCACGTCAAGGTGGCGGAAATGGTTCTCGCTCGCGCGCAGCGGTTGGTGGAATACGGACGAGACGTCGTCATACTCTTGGACAGCATTACGCGGTTGGCGCGAGCGTACAATCTGGTCGTGCCCGCTTCCGGAAGGACGCTCTCCGGCGGTCTCGATCCCGGCGCTTTGCACAAACCCAAGAAGTTTTTCGGCGCCGCGCGAAACATGGAAGAGGGCGGCAGCATCACCATATTGGCGACTGCCCTCGTTGAGACGGGCAGTCGTATGGACGACGTCATCTTCGAGGAATTCAAGGGTACGGGAAACATGGAGCTTCATCTGGATCGAAAGCTCTCGGAAAAACGAATATTCCCCGCCATCAATTTGAACAAATCCGGTACGAGACGAGAAGATCTGCTCATGGATTCCGAGGAATTGGAGGCCATCTGGCTCATGCGCAGGGCGATGTCAAACCTCGGCACGCAGGAAGTCACTGAGATGATCATCGATCATCTGGCGCATACGCGGAGCAACGCGGATTTCATACAGATCATTCGAAAGATATTTGAAGGCGAAAGAGGATAGATGAATTTCAAAAAAATCTTCATCAAGGATGCCTGTCCGACGAAGATAGGCGGTCAAGCTGTCATGGAAGGAATTATGATGAAGGGGGAAGATCGAACTGCGGTCGCGGTGCGACTTCCCGATTCAACGTTGTATATAAAGACGGACAAGCTGAAAGAGCGAGGCCGTTTGTACAGGGTTCCCGTGATCAGGGGTGTCTTGATCTTTGTCGATTCCATGGTCACAGGCGTCAGGACTCTCATGCTTTCCGCTGAATTGCTCGAGAGTTTCGATGGAGAGTCAAGCGACGAGGACGAGGAAAAGGAAAAGGGTCGTTTTACGCGATGGCTTGAAAAGCATTTCGGAGAAAAGGCGCCGATGAATCTCGCGCTCATCCTGTCGGTCGTGTTCGCCATCATCTTCGCCGTAGGCATATTTGTCGTCGCGCCCACTTGGGTCGTGAACATATTCGGCGTTTGGATCGACAACGGCGTAGCTCTGAATTTGATCGAAGGCGCGTTTCGCATACTGCTCTTCATCCTCTACGTCTTCCTCATCTCGAAGATGAAGGACATCCAAACGGTCTTTCAATTTCACGGCGCGGAACACGAATGCATCCACTGTTTTGAAAGCGGACGCGAATTGACGCCGCAAAATTGCAGTGAATTCGAGACCCTTCATCCCAGATGCGGCACCAGTTTTTTGATGTTCGTCATGGTCATCTCGCTCCTGCTCTTCTCGTTGCTCGGGTGGCCGAATCTGGCGATCAGAATCATTTCGCGCTTGGTTTTGATTCCCGTTATCGCGGGGTTGTCGTATGAATTGCTCAGATGGGCGGGCAACAGTGAGTCTCTCGCGGTCAAGATACTCAGCGTTCCCGGCTTGCTTTTGCAAAAATTGACCACGCGCAAACCGGACGATTCGCAACTGGAGGTGGCCATTGCCGCGATGAAAGCGGTGCTCGTTTCGCCTGATACGCCCGTATACGAAGGCCCCTGCGATTTGGAAGGCAGGCCGATTCCGCAGATCGCGCGTGCGGAAGAAATAGGCGAAGCCGCGACGCAAGAAACTCCCGTCTCGGAGGAAACGCATGGGACTTCAGATTAAAGAGATATTGACTGTGGCGGAAAATATTCTGCGGGAATCGGGGGATGAAGACTACAAGAAGGACGCGGAAATACTCTTCTCCCACGAAACGCGCTATGACGCAAAGAAGATCTTCATGAATTGGTCGAAGGAACTGGACGACAATTATTGCGAGGGATTCTTTGATCTCGTGCAACGGCGCGCGCGCGGAACGCCCACGCAATATCTCACGAAAGAACAAGCGTTCATGGGACATACGTTTTTCGTCGACGAGCGAACGCTCATCCCTAGGGCGGATACGGAGACGACGGTTGACGAGGTCATCAAGTATTTGAAGGGCAAAACCGCTCGACGAGCGGCGGATCTGTGCACGGGCAGCGGCGTCATCGCGATATCCCTGGCAAAGGCTTATCCTTCGCTGAAGATCACCGCATCCGACGCGTATGAGGACGCTTTAGCCGTCGCGCGAATCAATGCGTCCGAAATGGGCGTCTTAAAGCAGATCAAATTCGTCAAGAGCGATGTCTATGCCGCGTTCAAGACCGGTTTCGGCGGAGCGACTTTCGATCTCATCGTATCCAATCCCCCCTACGTCAAGAGCGATGAGATTCCGACGTTGCAACGGGAGATCGTCGAACACGAGCCGCTTCACGCCTTGGACGGAGGTGCGGACGGTCTGGATTTTTACAGAAAGATCATTGCGGGCGCCGCGCCGCGTCTGCGCAAAAACGGTGCGCTGTTTTTGGAGATCGGAAACGATCAAGCGGCTTCGGTCAAGGCGCTTATCGACGAGACGGGCCTGTTCGGCGAAGTCGCCGTCCGCACGGATTTGGCCGGCAATGATCGAGTATTGTTTGCCGCGCTTAAATAGCAGAGGATCATAGCGAATACGAATAGGAAGATTTTTCCATATAGGATGTTCTCTTCTTACTGTTTTCCGAACAGATTGATAATGGGTTTGTTGAAAAAACGATGATCCGGCTCCTTCGGGAGCTCCAACGGATAGTTTCCGCTGAAACAGGCCGTGCAGGCGGGACATCCGGATTCCTCCAATATGCGAGACAGGGTCTCGTGGGAAAGATAGGCCAAGGAGTCCGCGCCCAACATTTCCGCGACGGCTTGCTCCGAACGACCTACGGCGATGAGCTTGTCCCTGTCGGGTACGTCCGTGCCGAAATAGCATGGATAGAGGAAGGGCGGCGCGGATACGCGCAGATGCACTTCCGTGGCGCCCGCGTCTTTCAGGGCGGAGACGATGCGCGCGGACGTCGTGCCTCGGACGATGCTGTCGTCGATGAGAATTGCTCTCTTTCCCGCGACATTCGCGGCGAGGGGGTTGAGTTTGAGGCGCACGTCCCTTTCTCTCTGCCCTTGCGAGGGCTGAATGAACGTCCTGCCTATGTAACGGTTTTTGATGAGTCCCGCGACGTTTGGCAGACCGGATTGCTCTGCGTAGCCTGCGGCGGCGGAGAGTCCCGAGTCCGGTACGGCTACTACGATATCCGCGTCCGCCGCGCATTCCATTGCCAAAGCTTGACCCATCCTGCGTCTCGCGGATTCCACGCTCACGCCGTTTATGACGCTGTCGGGGCGTGAAAAGTAGATGAATTCGAAGCTGCAGAATGACGGATGCGCCTCCAATCCGGAGTCTATGGATGTGAGCGTACCGTTTTCGACCAAGATGATCTCTCCCGGTCTCACGTCGCGAATGAATTCTCCGCCCACCGCGTCGATGGCGCAGGTCTCAGAGGCGAAGACGAAATTGCCTTGCAATTTGCCGATGGAGAGCGGACGGAAGCCGTTGGGATCCCTGGCCGCCAACATCTTGCGAGGGCTCATTGCCAATAGGGAGTAAGCTCCCTTGATGCGGTGCATGGCGTTCTTCAGAGCTTCCTGTATGGACGATGAACGAAGCCGTTCCTGCACGATCAGATAGGCTATGATCTCGCTGTCGCCCGTCGAATGAAAGATGCCGCCCTGCTTTTCGATCTCGCGGCGCAACGCGCCCGCGTTGATCAAATTGCCGTTATGGGAGATGGCAAGGTTCCCTTTGAAGTGGCTTACGGCTATGGGTTGAGCGTTCTCCGCGTTGTTGTCCCCCGTCGTGGAGTAGCGCACATGTCCGATTGCGGAATTCCCGGGCATGGAGCGGAGAGTTTCTTCGTCGAACACGTCCATGAGCAGACCCAGATCCTTGCGACAGGAGATGACGCCTGCATTGTTGACCGCTATGCCGCAGGATTCCTGTCCGCGATGCTGAAGGGAAAAAAGTCCCAAAAATGTATCCGTCGCAGGACTGATGTCGCTGCCCGGGGGTGCGGCGATGCCGAAGACGCCGCATTCTTCATGCGGACGATCATCGTCGGGTGTCCGCCGAACATTCGCATCAATCCCTTTTTTCATATTTTTGTTCCAATGCTTTCTGCGTGAACGCGCGAAACAGCGGGTGAGAGCGGTTCGGCCTGCTCTTGAATTCCGGATGATATTGCACGCCGATGAAGAAATCGTTGTCCGGTATCTCCACGGATTCGACCAAGCGTTTGTCCGGCGACTGTCCCGCGATCTTCATGCCGAAGGATTCAAGTCGCTCGCGATAGGCGTTGTTGAATTCGTATCTGTGCCGGTGTCTCTCTCCGATCTCGTCCTTTCCGTAGGCTTCGCGCAGACCGGTGTCGGGCGCGATCACGCACGGATAGGAACCGAGTCGCATGGTGCCGCCCTTTGGAAGATTGCCGTGTTGATCCGCCATGAGGTCTATGACGAGATCCGGAGAATTCTCGTTGAATTCCGAAGAATCGGCCTCGGGGAGACCCGCTGCGTTTCTTGCGAATTCAATGACGGCGACCTGCATGCCGAGGCAGATGCCGAGATAGGGGACGTTGTTTTCGCGCGCGTATTTTGCGGCGACGATCATGCCGGGTATGCCTCGTTCGCCGAATCCTCCGGGCACCAATATCCCGTCGCATTTCGAGAGTATCTTTTCGGGCGCGCCGCGTTCGAGGTCTTCCGATTCGATCCAATCGATCTCCACGGCGGCTCCGATCTCGTAGCCTGCGTGCGCCAAAGCCTGCGCCACGGAATAGTACGCGTCGTGCAACTTCGTGTATTTGCCCACCAAACCGATGGTTATGAGTTTGTCGCGCGCGGCGACGCGATCGAGCATGGATTTCCAATCCGACATATTAGGCGTGCCCGCCTCTATGCCGAGATGTTCCAGTACGATTTCCGAAAAATGCTGTTCCTCGAGCATGAGAGGCGCTTCGTAGAGCAAGGAAATATTCCTGTTTTCGATGACGTGACTCGGCTCTACATTGCAAAACAGCGCGATCTTTCGACGAATGGCCTCGTCGATGTGTCCGCATGATCGCACCACGATGATGTCCGGAAAGATGCCCAGAGATTGCAATTCCCGCACCGAATGCTGCGTGGGCTTGCTCTTGTATTCATGGGAAGATTCCAGATAAGGCACGAGGGAAACGTGGATAAACAGGCAGTTTCTCTTTCCGATCTCCATGCCGATCTGGCGGATGGCTTCCAGATATGGTTGACTTTCTATGTCGCCGATGGTTCCGCCGATCTCCGTGATAACGATGTCGGAATCGCTGCTCGCGCCGGCTTCGAAGATGAACGACTTGATTTCATCGGTGATGTGCGGAATGACTTGAACCGTCTGTCCCAGATACTCCCCCTTGCGCTCCTTTTGCAACACGTTCCAATAGACCTTGCCGGTCGTGAGATTGGAATATTTATTGAGATCCACGTCGATAAAACGCTCGTAATGCCCGAGGTCGAGATCCGTTTCCGCGCCGTCCTCCGTCACGAATACCTCCCCATGCTCTATGGGATTCATGGTGCCCGGGTCCACATTGATATAGGGATCTAATTTTTGCGCCGTAACCTTCAGACCGCAATCTTTCAATAATCGCCCGAGGGCGGAGGCCGTGATCCCCTTGCCGAGGCCCGAAACAACCCCGCCGGTTACGAAAATATATTTTGACATCAGCGCACATCCTTTCCGTCTTTCCGTTCGATGAAATATATATGAAAAGGAAAGAAACCGAACCTTTTAAAGGCCGGTTTCTTTCGGTAATTATTATTCGTTGTTGTCGTCGTCGTACATCAGTATCCCAAAACATCCAATCCGCGCGAGAAAATCAACTTCGTTATTATTATATCCAATTCGCGTTTCGGATTCAAGACGGGAAAACGGAAAATTTCTCAAGCGGGGTGAGTTTCGCGGTTTCGTGAAATCGCAGTTGAAAAATCGGCGTATTTGTTGTATAAGATATAGGGGATGTTATGTCGTCTCCCGAGTCTTGATTCTATTTGCGGACGTTATCATTCTTATTACCGACGGAGGAAAATTATGGAAGAAAAGAAAAAGCTGTTTCAGTTCAAGACCTCTACCATCGTGGCTGTAGGCGTGGGCGGAGCGATCTTCTGGCTCCTGTTCATGTTCGTCAAGGTGCCGTCGCCGATTCCCGAGACGAGTTTCCAGACGGCTTACGGTATCGCCGGATTCTTCGGCGCGCTGTTCGGGCCGATTGCGGGCGGACTCATCGCCTTCATCGGTCACGCTATCAGCGACGCGGTTCAATACGGCTCGCCGTGGTGGAGTTGGGTCATCGCGAGCGGCGTGACGGGCTTCATCTACGGGATCTCATTCAAATTCCTCAAGGTCGGAGAAGGAAAATTCGGCGTAAAGGGCATACTCATTTACAATGCCGTACAGATCGCGGCAAACGCGGCAGCGTGGATTCTCGTCGCGCCCATCTTGGATATCGTCGTCTACGCCGAGCCGGTCAGCCTCGTATTCACGCAGGGCGCCATCGCCTTCGTGATGAATTCGATCAGCGCGGGCGTCATCGGCACCGGCCTGTTGGCGATTTACGCGGCGACAAGGACGAAGGAAGGCAGTCTGAACAAAGAGTAGGGGAGTTGCGGATGACGACGGATCGCGCTAGGGCTGTGATCTCATTTTCGGATTTTGGCTTTCAATATCGCAGCCAGGCGGAGCCTACCCTGTTTGAGATATCGCTTGATGTGAAAAAGGGCGAAAAAATATTGATCGTCGGGCCGAGCGGCAGCGGCAAGAGCACGTTGGGTCACTGCCTGAACGGCCTGATTCCGTTTTCGTACAAGGGGAAGGCGGTCGGTTCCCTGATCGTGGACGGCTTGGAAACGAAGGCGCAAACGATATTTGAGATGTCCAAACATGTGGGTACCGTTTTGCAGGACAGCGACGGGCAGTTTGTCGGTCTCACGGTCGGAGAGGATATCGCTTTTGCCCTTGAGAACGAGGAAACGCCGATAGAGGAGATGCGCGAAAAGGTGTTGCGCGCGGCGCGCATGACGGGTATGGAACCGTTTCTGCGCTCGTCGCCCTTCGAGCTTTCGGGAGGCCAGAAGCAACGCACCTCGTTGGCCGGCGTCCTCGTCGAAGACGCGGATATCCTGCTCTTCGACGAACCTCTGGCAAATCTGGATCCTGCCACGGGCAAGACCGCCATCGAGATCATCGACGATATCCACAGGCAATACGGCAAGACGATCATCATAATCGAACATCGATTGGAGGATGTTCTTCATCGGCATGTGGATCGCGTGATCGTCGTAAACGACGGAAGGATTGTCGCGGACATGAGCGCGGATCGGCTCGTATGCTCGGACGCGTTGTCGCAAAACGGCATTCGCGAGCCTCTGTATATCACCGCTCTGAAATACGCGGGAGCCGTCGTGACGCCGGATATCCGACCCGGTCGCATCGAGACTTTGGATATCTCCGCGGCGCGCGAACCCTTGCGCCGATGGTTTGAGGGTATAAGGGAGGAAACGCCCCGGCCCGCGACCAAAGCGGTATTGCGCGTCGAAGGACTCTCGTTCTCGTATGAACCCGGCAAAGAGGTCTTGCGCGACATCGGCTTTGAGATCGCGGAGGGCGAAATGGTGTCCGTCGTCGGGCGGAACGGCGCGGGGAAATCCACATTGACGAAGCTCCTGTGCGGCTTCGAAAAGCCCACGGCCGGAGCGATCTATTATGACGGCGAGGATATAAAGGATCACACCATCAAGGAAAGGGCCGGCTATATCGGTCTCGTCATGCAAAATCCAAATCAGATGATTTCCGAGACGATGATACGCGCGGAGGTTGGATTGGGCCTGAAGCTGAGGGGAATCGCAGGGGAAGAGGCGGATGAGCGAATCGCTCGCGCTTTGCGGATATGCGGCTTGGCGCCTTTCGCGAAATGGCCGATCTCCGCGCTAAGTTTCGGGCAAAAAAAGCGCGTGACGGTGGCTTCCATGCTCGTCTTGAATCCGCGAATCCTCATTTTGGACGAACCGACGGCGGGGCAGGATTATCGTCATTACACGGAGATCATGCGCTTTCTGCGCACCTTGAACGAAGAGGGCGTAACGGTGTTGCTCATCACTCATGACATGCATCTGATGTTGGAATACACGCCGAGAGCCATCGTGCTTTCGGAGGGGGAATTGATATGCGACGCGCCGGCGAGCCGCATATTGACGGATGCGGACATCATCGAGCGCGCGAATTTGAAAGAGACGTCGCTGTATGCTTTGGCTCGCAAGGCTGAAATCGCGGACGCTCCGGGGTTTGTGCAGGCGTTCATCGATTACGAGAACGCGCAACGGCGGGAATCGGAATCCGGCGCGGAGCGGAGGGCGGAAAATTGAAGATCAAGGTTTTTTCCTACAACCGGCTGAACACCCCGATTCACGAATTGAGCGGCCTGTCCAAATTCATTTGTTTCTTGTTGCTCACGTTCGCGGTCATGTTTTCCTATGATATTCGCGTCATTCTCGCCATCATGGTCTTTTCGTTTTGGGCATTGCGCGTGTCCAAGATCAAGTATTCGCAGATCAGGCTCATGGTGATATATGTCGTTATTTTTCTGCTGACAAACTTCGTGATCTCCTATCTGTTCGCGCCGGAACAGGGCCCGATGATCTACGGCACGCACCATGAATTCGGGCACATCTTCGGACGATACACGCTCACATGGGAACAACTGCTCTATCAGGGCACGAAGACGATGAAATACGCGTCCGTGGTTCCGCTCGGAATCATTTTCCTGTTGACCACGAACCCGAGCGAATTCGCCTCCGCGCTGAACGGCGTGAAGGTGCATTACAAAGCGGCTTTCGCGGTGGCGCTGACGCTCCGATACCTGCCGGACATACAGAGGGATTACAACGACATCAGCATGTCACAGCAGGCGAGGGGCTTGGATATGAGCAAAAAAGCCAAGTTGCGGCACAGATTCAAGAACGCGTTGCTCATCATCATCCCATTGCTGTTCTCGACACTGGATCGCATCGAGAACATCAGCAATGCCATGGATCTGCGAGGGTTCGGCAAACGAAAACGACGAACATGGTACGCGAAAAGACCGTTTCGCCGCGCGGATTGGGTTGCGATCGGCATAACGGCATCCATTTTCGTCGCTTCCCTATCGGTGTCGATATTTGTTAATCATAGCCGATTTTTCAATCCATTTACATAAAAGGGACATTAAAGAAGCCGCGAGAATTCTCGCGCAAATGAAAACGGGAGACATGTGATGATAAGAAAACCGATACTCGTATTCCAAACGGATTTTACGTACAAGGAGGGGGCGGTATGCGCCATGTACGGTGTCGTAAAGTCCGTCGACCGCGACTTGGAGATCATGGACGGCAGCCACGAATTGCCGCAATACGATATTTGGAGCGCCTCGTACAGGCTGTATCAGAGTATGGAGTTTTGGCCGGAGGGAACAGTCTTCGTCTCCGTGGTGGATCCCGGCGTGGGCACGGATCGGCGTGCGTGCGTCGCGCGAACGCGCGGCGGCTACATCGTCGTCACGCCGGACAACGGCAGCCTTACGCATGTCGAGAAGCACATCGGCGTCGCTGAGGTGCGTGAGATCGATGAGAGCAGAAATCGCTTGCCGTCCACCAGGGGCGTATCCGTGTTTCACGGGCGCGATCTTTTCGGCTATTGCGCGGCGAAATTGGCGTCGGGACTCATCTCGTTCGAGGAAGTCGGCTCGTCGTATTCCGTAGATGAGATCGTGAAATTTCCGATCCTCGAGCCGACGGCGACACGCGGCAAGGTCAACGGAATCTTTGAGATCAACGATCCGAATTTCGGCAACATGTGGACGAATATCCCGACGGAAGTCTTCCTGAGCGCGGGTTTCTCATACGGCG
This sequence comes from Eubacteriales Family XIII. Incertae Sedis bacterium, assembly GCA_031254995.1. Taxonomy (GTDB): domain Bacteria; phylum Bacillota; class Clostridia; order Peptostreptococcales; family Anaerovoracaceae; genus JAISGB01. The sequence goes on along the minus strand of JAIRTJ010000064.1, from coordinate 6,599 downwards.
ACAGACCGCAAGTCCTCGTCTATCGCAAAGGGGCGCTCGTCCTGAAAGAACGCGTGCTCTTTGAGCGATCCTTCGGATTCGCGCAGAAAGGCGAACTCATCATATACAACAACGAATTGATGAACATCGGCGTCGCAAAGGTGCAAGGAAGTCTCGCCTCGGATGCCAAACTCGGATTCGGAGCGGACTGGACGGTGGAATTCCTGCCGTGAGCGCAGGCGCGCTATTTTCCCTCAGACTCGGAAATGCGCAGACTTTTGAACAACAGACGCAACGCGGCGGAAGGGTGCCTTTTTGAAAGGACGCCGAGAGAAGCCATGATATAGTCGTTGTCCGTGAGAATTTTCGCGCTCTCCGGCGGCGTCAGCAGATTGCCGCTTTCGTTGCATTCCGCAGCGGCTTTCATGATTTCCATACGATTCGGCAACCTTGTGAGCGCACCGCCCGTGCCGATGATGTATTTCACGCGCGACAGATCTTTGCCTTCCGCGAGCACGCTGCGTCCGGAAGGTCCGTAGATATAGCGGATATGACCCGCGTGGCGTTTTGCCGCTTGAATTACGGCTTCAAGCGTCAGACGCTCTACGAATTTCAACTCTTTGTCGGTCTTTGGAACGAAGCGATAGCCTTCGATGGCTTCGTCGGCGGGAAATCCGAGTTGCGCGTCCAGCTTTTCGCGACCGATGATCGCGATCAGGTTTTCCATGTTGATGTATACGCCGAGATCGCCTTCGACCGTGCGCTTTGCCGTCGGCTCGGGGCTGACCGCGATGCGCGAGATCTCCTCGGAGCCTTCCGTGACGGAATGTATGTCTGTCGTCGCGCCGCCGACGTCGATGGCCATTAGATCGCCGATTTCTTCGTACAAAAGTTTAGCGGCTTCCATCACAGCGCCCGGCGTCGGAATGATCGGGCCGTTTACGAGATCCCGCACATGCTCCATCCCGGGCGCTTGCACGATGTGTTCCTCAAAGGCGGCTTGGATGATCTTCCGGGCCGGCTCCACGTTCAGGTCGTCGATCTTGGGATAGACGTTCTCCACGATGTAGAGCGGCGCGTCGGAGCCTTCGAAGATCAAGCGTATTTCGTCGCGGTTATCGATGTTTCCCGCGTAGATCACGGGTGTCTTCAGTCCGAGGTCGCGTATGATCTCCGCGTTGGAAAGAGCGGTGTTTCGCTCACCGTGATCTACGCCTCCGGCGATCATGATGAGGTTTGGCTTTATGCGCAGGAGTCGTTCCGTGTCGCTCCGCCGCAACAATCCCGAGGTCACCTGACGCACGATGGCGCCCGCGCCGAGGGCGGCTTCGTTGGCCGCCCTCGCCGTCATGTCGTGCACCAAACCGTGTACGGTCATCTTCAACCCGCCCGCTGCGCTGGATGTCGCGAGCATCTCCTTGTATTCGAGAGATGCGAGGCCTTTTTTCAGACGAAGGTCCTCCATCGCGCCCTTGAGGCCGATTCTCACGTCCCCGTCCAAAACGGAAGTGGGAGCTTGTCCCTGTCCCCAAAATTCGGGCGCGCCGTCGGCCACACCTTGAAACGCGTTTACAAGCGTGGTTGTGGAACCGATTTCCGCTACGATCACATCTACTTTCATATCATCCCGTTTCCGCTCATTTCGCCGCGCGTTTTTCCTTGCGGCGTTTTACGAGGAATGTGGCAACGTCGATTCCGTGACTGCCGCGACCGAAACCCGCGTCGATGCCTTGCTCAACGGCAAGTTGCGGGATCACCTGAGTGCCTCCCGCGACGATCATCAGGTCGTCGCGCACGCCTTTCTCTACCGCCAACTCGTGTATGCGCTTCATATTCTTGTAGTGGATGTCGTCGTGGCTTATGATCGTGGATGCTAAGATCGCTTCCGCGTTCATTTCGATCGCGGCGTCGACCAGCTTCTCCACGGGGACGGAGGTTCCGAGGTAATGAACCTCGATGCCGAAACGCTCGATGCCGCCGTGCTTGATGTCGATGATTTCGCGCAGACCTACGGAATGCTCGTCCTCGCCCACGGTCGCGCAGACGATTTTCATCGGATGATCTTCGATGTCCTCGCGGATTTCCTCATCCGAAAGAAGTTCCGGCTCCGGCGGGATTTCGAGTTCGTCGATATTTACGTCGAACGGAAGTCGGCCTTTCAATTCGATGCGAACGCCTTCCGCTTCCTGCAATGTCTCCAAATTGATCACGACGGCGTCTTGCAGGTTCATCTTTGCGGCGAGTTCCAGCGCTGCGGCCTCCGCCGCGCGCTTCTCCGCCGGAAGGAACAACGTGACCATTACCGTGCCGTCGGCGGCCCATTCCATCTCCGGTTTGAGCAGATTTGACTTTCTGTAATCGGCCGTTTCCTCCAACCTGACGTTGACATTGTCCTCTTGGTCGAGTTCGTCGATGTAAACGATCTTCTCCGGACGCTCAAACGTGCATCCGTCGATCAATTTTGCCGGATTATCGATTGCGGAGGGATCGTATTGCGCGACGTTATTGAAACCGTAGTGCGCGGTCACGGGCGCGAAATAGTCCTCGTCTCGCTCAAAGACCATGCCTGCGGCGACGCCGCCGTCAGCCTTGCGCACGATGCCGTCTCCGTTACGCTCGGGATAGTAGCCGGAATCCACGAAGAATCCTTCTTCGACCGCCTTGAAATAACCGCCCGTCTCCAGGATTTCCTCCATGAACAGGCAGGCTCTTTCGCGGATTTCGCGAGATTTTTCCCGCAACGGGCCATCGTCCTTGAGTTGAACCATATCCATCAGTCCGTCGAGTCCGATCAGCGTTTGCTTCGCCGTGTCGCAGGCTTCGATGTTGTAGATATGCCATGGGACGTTGCGGCCTTCGTCCGGCGTGATGGTCGACTGTATGTCCGCGCTCGTGAGCTTTGAGATCAACATGTTAAGCACGTGCGTCACGGTGTTTTCCCTTGACGACGCTTCCATGTACTTCGTGTTCATCTGTGCCCTCATGCGATAATCCTTGAGGAATTCCCTGAGCGCGACGGCGTAGGGGAGGTCGATGAATACGCAGGGCGCGGGCGGCGCGGTGGGCGGTACCGTTGACAAGCATATGTTGGATTTTTTGATGCCCGCCTTTGTCGAGAACAGGCTGTTGATCGCGTGTTGCACGATCAGTTCGGGCGTGACCTTCCACGCTTCCCTAGCCGTAGCGTTGGCGTTGTGCGCGCCGTCGATCTGCGCGATATCCGCCCAAGCCATGATCTCCTTGGATTCGCAGGCGTCCACAAAGGAACGAATCATGTTGATATTCCTGTACAGTACATTGTACTGCGGATCTTGGTGCGCGCCGTTGACGCCTTCCTCCGCAAACATGACTGCGACCTCGGGACCTGCGACGCCCGAAACGTAGGAATGGTAGTTGATCGGCCGTCCCACTTCCTCTTCGATGAGGTCGAGAGCCTTTCGTTGCGCGCGCACCTGCTTTCGCGTAATCGGTACGCCGCCGACGCCTTGGGGCGTGCCTTCGAGCAGACCGTCCATATGCGACTGTCCGGCCGTGCGGATGACCATGAGATGATCGGCGCCGTGCCAAGCGGCCATGCGCATTCGACGTATATCGTCTTCAAAGCGTCCCGACGCGATTTCCGTCGTAATGATGGGCTCGGGTTGCGGGTCGATTCCTCCGAAATATTTCGCGGAGGGCAACGGAACGCCGTTCTCCGTCGGAAGCGTGGCGTCGCGATATTCAAACGGTCCCATCTTCAAGCCGGGTGCGGGCGTGCGCCATGTCCACCCTCTGCGTTTCGGGCGGTATTTGTCCAAGTCCTTCAAAATGGACTCGATATCGATCTTTTCATTTGGTTTCAACTTTTTTTCATCCATTGTCGTCGCCTCCTTTCGACGCGGCGTTCGAATCGAACAGTCCGGCGGCCTCGTCCCAACACGAGCCGTTCGCCAACAATTCCCCGGCTTCCTTCATCGAGATATCCTTCGACTTCGCCAGTTTGTAGACGACGTGACCCGCGCCCTTGCCCAACAGTCCTCGATCGATGCAACCCTCGACGATGGGCTTTGTATCCGTCGAGGGGATGCCCATGCGCAACAATACGGAGCGCTCGATGGACGGTGAGGTGTTTTTCTTCCCCAATTCGAGAAGGGGCTCGACGACTTTTTCCGTCAAATCCCAAAAGCGTTTGTAGAGTTCATCATCGGTCAAGCCCATGATGTCCTTTCTTCTTTCCGCAAAATCATCTTGTCTTTTCATATTTTGCCTCGTTTCCTCATTATTCTGTCAAAAACCTTTCCATAGTGCAGTATTCATGCTGCCGCGATTCGGCGCGTTGCTCAGGCCTCGAGCTCCTCTATCGCCGCGCGCACGAAAGACTCGTCCGTGCGCGTCTCCTCGGCCAGGAATCGTATATCTTCCGGGGTCGGAGGCGCGGAGACGCTGTTCAGCGCGGCCTTGATGAGCGATTTGCGCAGGCGGTTGAGATCCACGTCCGTAGCCTTGATGAGGGACGGGTGGGAAGGCAACACCAGATTCTCGCCGGGGATTTCATCCTTGGGATCCCCGAAGAACAGCTTGATCCCGTTCTCGCGCGCGAACGAAAGCTGCGGCTGAATGTGCTTGCCCGCGCCCGTGTACTCCGTCTCTTGGACGAGCAAGAATCGATCGTCGGGCATCTCTTGGGCGATAGAGAAGGCCGCGGCGAGCGATGTGTTCCCCGCAGGTCCTTTTTCCAAGCCCTCGAGACTCGCCAAAGTTTCCGTGATATAGAATACGCAACCCTGCGTCACAGTGACGTATCTGTCCATGTATCGGAGCGGTCGCGCAGCGGATCTCGGTACGTCGGATCTGTCGGGCCACGTTGAAAAAGGTATTCCGAATCCCGTGTGTCCCGTGGTGAACGACTTTTTGTTGAACTGCGTGTCCGAGGCCATGTGCAGACCCGACAGATTTACGCTCGCGCCGATGACCGTAGACGTCGCGCCGGCCTTTTCGAGTCCGCGCGCCGTTCCGGTCAGATTGCCGCCGCCCGCGTTCGTGCATATGATCGCGTCGGGATCCTTGCCGTATTTTTCGCGGAACTGTATGGATGTCTCGTATCCGAGCGTTTCCACGCCGGCGATTCCGAAGGGAGTATACAGCGAAGCGTTGAAATACCCTGTTTCTTCTAATAATAGAAGAAATTTGTAAAATAATTCAGGACCCACGGACAGCTGTACGACTTCCGCGCCGAGAGCTTCGCATTTTCGCGCTTTCTCGATAATTTCCGGTTGTCCGACCCCTTTTGAATCGTAACACTCCTGCACGACGATGCATTTGAGTCCTGCCATGGCTGCCTGCGAAGCGACCGCCGCGCCGTAATTTCCGCTCGTGGCCGTCAGAACGCCTTTGAATCCCAATTTTTTCGCGTGGTAGACGGCGTTCGCAGCCCTGCGCGCCTTGAAGCTTCCGGACGGATTCGCGGCTTCATCTTTGATGAATATTCGCGCGCCGAAGCCCGGCTTTGCGCATTTGCGCGCGAGAGCGGTGAGATTTCTCAATTCGATGATCGGCGTATTGCCCACATGCGCGTCAAGCTGAATTTTCTGCATCTCCTCGAGCGTGTAGCTCGTTTCCTGCATCATCTTCTTGTAGTCGAACGCGATGGAACCGCTCTCGAATTCGCCGTAGTCTATGCCGACGGACTTTTTCATTATCTCGCCTTTGCGCGCCATTACCGAGGCGTAATCATTTGCCAAGCTCATTTCGCGTCACCTCCGAACAATATTTCCCGCACCTGATCTCCGATAACGAGCAACTCGGGGATGAACTCGCCGAATGAATGTCTGTACGTCGGATTCGCTTCCAGCAATGCCCCTTGCTCGACGCGTCCGGTTTGCGTAATGATCTCGACGATGTCGCCGATTTGCGCATCGGCCTGCAACCGACCCTTGACCCACATGATCAAAGGAACCTTTTTCGTGTCGTCGGGTACCTGCGGCGCTCGTTCGTGCGGCTCCAAAATCGTCTTGCGGATGAGTACCCATTCGCCTTTTTTTATCATACTTTCCTCCTTGAACGGACGCGTCCGAAAGACAGACGCCCGAATTTATTTCACGATCTTAGCTTCTTCGCAGATCATGTCGCGCATATCGCCCATGATCGCTCGCGGAACGGGCAACGTGATCATCGTGTGCAGACCCGGACGCGCGTTGATGACGTTCGGGATCATGTTGACGCACATCGCGATGGTTCCGATGCCGCCGGGAACCTCCGGAGAGTTGACCATATTGATGTCGGGATTGCCCTTGATGATGACGTAATCGCCCGTTTGGATGCCGACCTGCTCAGGCTCGATTTGCTGCGGATGATCCATCTCGATCTTGAGTTCTCCGTTTGAGTAACCGAATCCCTTCATCGCGCAACCCGCGACATTGCCGGCCTTTGCGAATCCGTAAGGCGATTTCCTGTCTACGTCGGTGACGATGGGTTCCATGGATTGCTTGATTTCATCGACCTTCCAGCCGATGGCGTCGGCGATCATGTTGATGGATTCCGAAAATCCGACGTGCCCGGAGAGCTTTCCGGACTTGACGCCATCGCGGAATGCGTCGGGCGTGATGCCGATTCCCTGTTCTTCCATGACGGCCGGACCGAAA
>JAIRTJ010000056.1 GCA_031254995.1 Eubacteriales Family XIII. Incertae Sedis bacterium | reverse complement strand
ATGGATTACTTCTCCCTCGCACTCGGCAGTTTTCACATATAAGATGTCCGTCGGATAACGTTCCCCTTGGCTTGCCACGTGAACAGGCTCAAAATCTCCATAATTACCACATAATTGATTTTTCCGAACCCCTTTGTCATAAGGCGTTCCCTGTGTCATTTGAGGATTATAAGTTGGTTGCTTTTTATAAAAGATGCAAACGTCTTCATGTTTCCGAAGTGGTTGTTTTTTCGCATTCAAGAAATTCGTCGGCTTTGATTTCTCCCAAACCCACTTATATTTGAATATCTTAGGTTGGCTCATGATCAACATCGCAGAGAATACGCCATATGACGTCAAGGCAATCACACCGTTTGGTTTGATGATCCGATTGTATTCTTCCCATAGTTGATCTAATGGAATATAACAGTCCCATTTGTTTTGTGTCATGCCGTATGGCAAATCACAAAGGATCATATCTATGCTTCCATCGGGAATATCTTTCATACGATCCAAACAATCATCCTCAAAAAGGTTGTTGATCAGATTATCAATCGCTGTATTCATCTTTGTCTTAATTGCCATACTTTCACCTCTGTAATATTATACCTCAAATATGTAGCGAACACAAGTTCTTAAAACATAAGTTTTATATGCCACTGCTTAATATCTATCGCCATATTTGTCAGCGCCATGTGTTGCCGCTCTGTAAGCAAATATGAACCATCAGACATTGCCTGTCCAATTCGCGACACCTGATCGGCCCTCGCGTTGATTTTCTCGATGGATTCGTAATAGTGGATATTGAAACGCGACCGTTCCAAAACGATGTCAGGATTGTTGTAACTGTCATTCTTTCGCTCATTGTGACGTTCACGCATACCGATTCCGCCCTTCTGGAATGAATGATTTCGGACAACGCTTCTGTTTGTTCGGGAACAGGTGCGCGTAGCGGAACGTGATCTCGATGCTCTCATACCCTACGCGGTCGGCAATCGCCACGGGCGTGAAACCGAGTTCTATCAATAAAGATACATGCGAGTGTCGGAGGTCGTGAACTCTGATCTTTTTCATCCCCACCTTTTCGGCGCCGATTTTAAGTTGTTTGTTCAGGAAACTCTTCGACGTCAGGAACATCCTGTCTCCCGGCTCTGGCTTGTATTTCTTTTCCTTATACTTGCGAAGTTCATCGGCAAGAAAATCCGGCATGACGATGATTCGGTTACTTTTTGCCGTTTTCGGTTCAGTTATATAATCCTCTCCTTTGAGCCGCTGATAGGATTTGTTGACCGTGATGGTTCGTTTGTCGAAATCAATATCTCATAAGTCAGCGCAAGCAATTCACCGACGCGCAACCCGCACCAATAGAGAACCTCGAAAGCATAATAGATGCGATTATCATCTTTGATTGCTTCCGCAAAGGCGGCGTATTCGTCGCGCGTCCAAAACTGCATTTCGGCAATGTCATATCGAGGTCTTCCGAATGCTCTCTTTGAAACTCTCTCTCCCATTCAAGCGCGTCACGTTTTGTGGTAAACCCACGCTTCATCTTGCGCTTACGATCGCCCTGCCAATCTTTGTAGTATAGATACACATACCAGTTCCCCGTTTTCTTGTCTTTGAACACGCCCATTTAATTATTCCTTTCCCGGCTGACTCCATAGAACTTTTCTTCGTAATACTTGCGACTGACGCGCCCCGCGACCACCATAAAACCTTTCGCCCGCAATTGGTCATTCATCGTTCTGATGAGTTTGTAGGCGAATGGTTTAGATATCCCGAGGTCGGCAGCGACTTCGCTTGCGGTGATAAACATTTTGTCGGTCAAATACGATACTCCTTTCGATCTTCACTTACTATTTTTGCTTATTTAACATATTTGCTAATATTAATTATACGCTCTGATCTTACCTTGTCAATGCTTCATGTGAAAAATATTTAACTTTTTTGCTTATTTAGCATTTACAATAATGATACCGCATGGTATTGTATTCGGAGAGGTAAACATAAGACATGACCATTGGAGAGAAAATAAAGAAGATACGTGAATTTCGCGGCATGACACAACAGGAACTTGGCGAAGCCGTGGGCTTTGCCGTAAAGAACGCCGCAATCCGCATCGCGCAATATGAAATGAACTATCGCGTACCAAAAGACGATCTGATCCAACAAATCGCAAAAGCGCTTGATGTCTATTACATCGCGATCCACCCTCATGTCAGCGGAGCCGCCGAGGACATCATGCAAACCCTATTCTGGCTTGAAGAAACAAACGATGGAAGCTTAATCGATATTTTTGAAATACTTCCCGCAAAGAAGGAATCGCATACTTACAGAGCAGATATGATAGGGGCGGACTCCCATAATCCAATAGGAATCTCGATAAATTACCCCCTCGTCCAAAAGTTCATGAAAGATTGGATGATAATCAAACAAAAACTTGCTGACGGCGAAATAAACAAAGGTGACTATTTCAACTGGAAACTCAACTGGCCTTATTCCGTAAAGAGAAAACGGTCGAAAAAGAAATGAGAAAACCCGCAAAGACTTATGCTATGCGGGGTTTCGATGGAGCTGCCCAGCGGACTTGAACCGCCGACTTCCTCCTTACCAAGGAGGTACTCTACCGACTGAGTTAGGGCAGCATGTCTAAAAGCGTCCGCAATTCCGCCCGCGCAGGGGATGAATCGCAGTATTAATTCTAATATAATTCCATTTGCCTTTCAACCTTTTTTTTCATGCGTTGGATCGCGTTGTCGATGGTTTTTTGGGATTTTCGCATACCTCTCGCGATTTCCGTGTAGGTCTTCCCCTCCTTGTATTCGTTCCAGACGGAGAGCTCCAATTTGCTGAATATCTTTGCGCTGTCCCGCTCGATGCGCTCCAATTGATCCTTGATCAGCAACTCTTCTTCGGGCGTAGACGTGTTTCGGTCAGCAAACGTCTCCTCGATGGTCGCGTCCTCATCGTTGCCGTTCGCCGCGTTGTAGATGGAAACGGAGCTGTTGAGCGGACTGTGTTTCAGTCTGTCGGCGGTTTTGACCGCCGTCATCATCTGCCTGCCGATACAGAGTTCCGCGAACGTGCGAAACGACGCATCCTTGCCCTCTCGATAGTTCATGATAGCGCCGAAGAGGCCGATCATCCCCTCTTGGATCAGGTCGTCCTTATCGCCGCCGACGAGAAAATAAAGATTTGCCTTGCTCTTGATGATGTCGCGGTAATTCAAAAACAGACATTCGAGAGCCGCGTCGTCCCTGTTCCCCGCCAACTTGCACAGCTTCTCGTCGCTGTACGATCTGTATTTTTCGATCGCAGATCCGTTGTCTTTATTCGCCATGCTCATCGCTCTTCCCGCCTGTCGTCGCGCTCGAATATGTGCCTATTGATCTCAAACACGGCTACGGCGGCCGCACTCGACGCGTTGAGGGAAGCCGTCTTGCCGCGCATGGGTATGGATATGAGAAAATCGCAGGCAGCCTTAACCAACGTCGAGAGTCCTCTTCCCTCCGATCCGATCACCAATGCGACGCCGCCTTCATATGCCGATTCCGCAAAATTCGACCCTTCCGTGTCCAGTCCGTAGATCCACAGACCCTGTTTCTTTAGGGACTCCGTCTCTTTCACGATATTGGACACCCGTGCGACGGACATATGCAACGCGGCGCCGGCGGATGTCTTGATCGCGACATCGGTCACGGCTGCCGCGCGACGCTTAGGAATGACTACGCCGTGTACGCCCGCGCCCTCGGCGGATCGAATGATCGCGCCCAAATTGCGCGGATCCTCGATGCCGTCGAGAATCAATACGAAAGGGTTTTCTCCCCGTTTTGCGGCAATTCCGAGTATCTCCTCCGTCGAGCTGTACGCGAAACGCGTCGCGTAAGCGATCACGCCCTGATGTCCGCCTGTGCCGCAAACCTTGTCCAATACGAATTTATCGACGCCCTGAATGGGAATGCCGCGTTTCTTCGCCATAGCGAATATCTTTTTGCCGGAGCCCTCGATATTCTTCATTATAAGAAGTTTTTCGATGCCGACGCCGGCCTCCATCGCCTCCATGACGGCGTTGCGCCCGTATATCGTATCGGCATCGCTCCTCTTCGCGGGAACCGACGTTTTCGTCCTCGTCCTTTCGCGCGATTTGTCCCTTTCGGAAGCGCGCGCGTCTCTGTCTCTCGTCGCCGACATATGCGTCTCGAATTCCTTTCCTCCCTCGGCGCCGCGCCGCCGCGCGCGATCCGCCTGCATCCTCATCGCCTGCGATACTCCGTAAATCTGTAAGTCAGGCCGTTTTCGGTGATCGGCGCATCGCTTCGCGCGAGCAAAAACTCCTCATCCTCATCCAAATTCGGGAAAAACGCGTCTGCGGCGAAGCTCTCTTCCATCTTCGTAATCAAGCATATCTCCGTATAGGGCAGCAATTCCGCATAGACATCGCCGCCGCCCGCCGCGAATACGTCCGTCCGTTCGCCCGCCTTCATGCCCCCCTTCGCGCGAAGCCCGGCGATTTCCCTCGCCAGCTCCTCGACGGAACGCACTGTCGCCGCTCCGTTCGCCTCGAAATCCGCACGTCGCGTAAGAACGAGAGTCGTCCTGTCGCGCAATGGCCTGCCGCCGGGCAAAGACTCCAATGTTCGGCGGCCCATGACGACGATTTGTCCCAAGGTCGCTGCTTTGAAATACCTCAAATCCCCGGGCAGATGCGCCAAAAGCTTACCGCCCTTCCCGATGCCCCAATCTCGATCAACCGATGCGATCGCGATGAGTCTGACGTCGGATTTCGTCAACTCGCGCATCGGGTTTTGTTCATCATTCTTCATACTGCGATACATGTCCTTTCGCGCATCGTCGCCGCGAGTAAATCGAAAATCCGATCCGGGCGCCGACGATATCGTTTCACTTCATTATTATAATGGGCGCTCCTTCATACCGCAATGGGAATGCCCGTGATCTGCGGTCCCGTCCTGTAATTCTCAAAACTGACGTCATCTGCCGTAAATTCATAAAAATCCCGAATGCCGGGATTGAGTCGGAAGGTCGGCGCGGGATAAGCCTGTCGCTCGATGAGTTCTTTAATGATGGGAACATGTCTGTCGTAAATGTGGGCATCCGCGATCACGTGGATCAACTCGCCGGGAATCAGATCGCTGACCTGCGCGAACATATGCGTGAGGACGGCGTATTGCATGACATTCCAACCGTTGGCGGCGAGGATGTCCTGCGATCTCTGATTCAAGACGGCATTGAGCCGATCGCCCGTCACGTTGAACGTCATGCTGTACGCGCAAGGTTCGAGACCCATTTCGCTCAAATCGCTGAAATTGAAGATGTTCGTGAGTATGCGCCGAGAATAGGGCGTGTGTTTCAACTGCCAGAGCACATTGTCCGTCTGATCCATCTCCCCCTGCGAAAAGCGATACTTTACGCCCATCTGATAGCCGTATGCCTTGCCGATGCTTCCGCTTGCGTCGGCCCAACTGTCCCAAATCCTGCTGTTCAGATCGCGAATATTATTGGACTTCTTCTGCCATATCCACAGCAATTCGTCCACGCAGAGCTTCAGAGACACGGGGCGAAGGGTCAGCGCGGGAAACTCCTCCGCGAGATCATAGCGGTTTACGACGCCGAACTTCTTGATCGTATGCGCGGGCGTGCCGTCCTCCCACTTTGGTCTGACCGTCCGCCCCTCGGACGAATAACCGTTTTCGATGATGTCAGCGCACATCTCCTTGAATAATCTATCCGCTCCGCTCATTTGCCGTTCGCCCCTTTCCGCATATCCGCGCCGATCAGATTGATCGCCTTCAAAATCAATTCCTCCATGTCCTCCGTCCGTTCGGACAGATAATAATAACCGATCAGCGCCTCGAAAGCCGTCGCCCATTTGTAATCCATCGGCCCCGCGCTTTTCGTTCCCGCGCCGATCCTTCGATTGCGCGCCCGCCGCACCAGGGATTGTTCGTCTTCGGGAAGTTCGTCCACGAGCTTGCGACAGACCGCAGCCTGCGCGCCCGCGCGCACAAAGTTCACAGCCGCCGCATGCAATCGATCCGTATGGATTTGACCCGTATCCGCGAGGTATTTGCGGATATACAGCTCATACACGGCATCGCCGAGATATGCCAACACGCCTGTATTCATCTTCATCGGATCACCCATCGTTCCCTCCGATCCTCCGGCGTTCGCCGGCTCAAGCTACGCCCGCGCTTCGGGCAATTTCCCGTCGTTTTTCCCTTTGAGCAGTATCACCGCGCTTCCTGCCGCGATCACAATGACGCCCCCTATTATTTGCGTAACGGAGATCATCTCGCCCAAGAAAAGCCAACCGAAGAATGCGGACGAGATCGGCAACATATTGGAAAACAACGCGCTCGGCGTGACGCCGATCACCGCGACCGCATTGACGTAGATCAGAAAACCGAACGCCGAACTGATTACGCCCAAGTACGCGATAGAGAGGAAAAATCGCGTGTCCGCGCAGGCGGCATCGGGCAGGTTGAAAACCATGTACGGCGCGCTCATCAATATCGCCGCGGCCAGCTGATACAGAGTCAGATCCAAGGAATTGTAGCGTTCCGTCAGCTTTGCGGTGATGAAATTGTAGATGTTCCACAAGATGATCGCGGAAAAAGCCAAAAGATAGCCGATGGCTTTGCCCGTAAACAGCGCGCCGAAATCCGCGCCGACGACCAGACCCACGCCGAGTCCGCAGACGATGATCCCCGCGACGATAACGACGGTGGGCTTCCTCTTGTATACGAAAATCTCCAGGATGAT
>JAIRTJ010000028.1 GCA_031254995.1 Eubacteriales Family XIII. Incertae Sedis bacterium | reverse complement strand
AGGGCGTTTTTTGCTCCGAAATACGACGACTTATGCGAGACATGCAAATCCCGCTATGAGAAAAATCCCATGCGGATATTGGATTGCAAATCGCCTCGGTGCCGGGAATTGTCGGCGGGCGCGCCGTTCATGATCGATTATTTGTGCGACGACTGCCGCGATGCTTTTGACGAATTAAAGGCAAATCTGACGGCTTCGGACATCGCTTTTGCAGTCGATCCGAGCATCGTGCGCGGTTTGGATTATTACACGAAGACCGCTTTTGAGTTCGTCACGGATCGCATCGGCGCGCAGGGGACGGTCTGCGGCGGAGGCAGGTACGATCGTCTCATCGAGGAATTGGGCGGACCTCCCGTACCCGGCGTCGGTTTCGGTCTGGGGATTGAGCGGTTGCTGTTGCTCATGGACGATTGCGGCGCGGCCTTTCCTGCGCAACAGAAGACGGACGCGCTCATCGTCTTCGTCGGCGGAGACGCTAAGGACGAGGCCATGCGTTTGATGCGCGCGTTGAGAGACATGGGACTGTCGGTCGAGATGGATTTGCTGGGCAGGAGCGTGAAGAATCAATTCAAATACGCGGATCGCATTGGCGCGCGTTGCGCGGTAGTCCTCGGCGAGGAGGAATTGCGCATAGGCAAGGCGACCGTCAAGGATATGAAAACGGGTGAACAGCAGAGCGTCGATTTTGAAAACGTCGGCGTGGTTTTGCGAAGATGACGCAGGGGCTCTGCCTGAGCGAGGGCACAGCATTGGAGGCATGAATGACGGAATTGTTGAAGAGAACGCATATGTGCGGCGCTTTGCGCGCGGAGGACGCGGGGACGCGCGCGATCGTTTGCGGGTGGGTGCAAAAAAACCGGCGGCTCGGCGGATTGGTCTTTTGCGATTTGCGGGATAAGACGGGTGTCGTTCAAGTCGTGTTTGACGAGGACATCCCGAGAGACGCGTTCGAAACGGCGGAAACGCTGCGCGGGGAGTACGTCGTCGCGGTCGCCGGACTCGTGCGCGAACGCGAATCGAAAAATCCCGGACTCGCGACCGGTGACGTGGAAATTCGCGCGGATGAATTGAAGATATACGCCAAGGCCGATACGCCGCCTATCTACATTCGCGACGACGACAACGTCGATGAAAACCTGCGTCTAAAGTATCGGTATCTGGATGTGCGGAAGCCGAGAATGCAACGAAATCTGAGGTTTCGACACGAGGTCGTCCGCATTACGAGGGAATACTTCTTCGAGAATGGCTTTACGGAGGTGGAAACACCCATGCTGATTCGCCCGACGCCCGAAGGCGCGCGTGATTATCTGGTGCCGAGCCGCATTCGAAACGGGTCGTTTTACGCCCTCCCTCAGTCTCCGCAGATGTACAAGCAATTGCTTATGGCCGGCGGCGTCGATCGATACATACAGATCGTAAAGTGCTTTCGCGATGAGGATTTGAGGGCCGATCGCCAACCCGAGTTTACGCAGATAGATTTGGAGATGTCATTTGTCGACGCAGATGACGTGATGGAGATGCAGGAAGGCTATTTGAAGCGACTCATGAAAGATGCTTTGGGCGTTGACATCGAGACGCCTTTCCCTCGACTTACATACAGGGAGGCTATGGAACGCTTCGGGAGCGACAAACCGGATATGCGCTTTGGATTGGAACTTACGGACGTCAGCGCGCGCGCGAAGAATTGCGCATTCGGTGTCTTTGCGGACGCGATCGCAAACGGCGGCTCCGTCAGAGGCATCTGCGTACCGGGAGGCGCGGCGGCGTTCAGCCGCAAGGCGATAGACAAACTTACGGAATCCGTTCGCGTCTACGGGGCGAGAGGTTTGGCGTGGATGAAAATCTCAGATGAAGGCATATCATCCTCCTTTTCCAAGTTCTTCGACGCGGATGAGATGAAAGGGTTCGCGGAAGCGTTCGGCGCCGAATCGGGCGATCTCGTACTGATCGCCGCAGGACCTGACGACACCGTGTTTGCGGCATTGGGTTTTCTGCGACGCGAGATCGCGATCGAATCGGATCTCGCGGACAAGGAAGCATGGAGTTTCCTTTGGGTCGTCGATTTCCCGCTTTTGGAGAAGGATGATGAGACCGGCGGATGCAAGGCCATGCACCATCCGTTCACAGCGCCGAATCCTGAGGACGCGGACAAACTCGACGCTTCGCCCGAGGAGGCGCGCGCCCTCGCGTATGACGTCGTTCTCAACGGGACGGAGATCGGCGGCGGCAGCGTTCGTATTCACGACTCCGCTCTTCAGAGAAAGATGTTCGCCGTTTTGGGCCTGTCCCAAGAGGAGGTCGATGACAAATTCGGTTTTCTCATCGAGGCGTTTCGGTACGGCGTTCCGCCGCACGCAGGGCTGGCCTACGGCTTGGATCGTCTGGTCATGTTGCTCTTGGGCGAGCGCAGCATACGCGAGACGATGGCCTTTCCAAAGAATCAAGCCGCCGAGGATCCGGTCAGCGCCGCGCCGGGCTCGGCTTCGGAGGAGCAATTGCGCGAATTGGGTCTGTTTTTGCGACGGAATAAAGCGGAACAGGATGCTCGAAACGACGAGGCGTGACGCGAATTGGACAGAATAGGAATACTCGGGGGGTCGTTTGACCCTGTACACAACGGACATCTTCTGTTTGCGCAGGAGGCGATGGATCAAGCGGAATTGGATCGCGTTTTTTTCATGCCGACGCGAATTCAACCGTTCAAACAAGACGCTCGCGTGAGTTCTCCGGAGGACAGACTCGCCATGCTTGCGCTCGCTGCGGAGGACAACGCCGACTTTCGCATTGCGAAGGTCGAGATCGAACGCGAAGAAGTGTCCTATACCATTCGTTCACTGCGCCGGTTGCGAGAAATGTTTCCGGTCGGGACGGATATTCGCTTCATCGTGGGCAGCGACATGTTTCTCAATATGGAGAAGTGGCGCGATGCGCGAGCGCTTTTCCGCGAATTTCCCATCATCGCGGGTATGCGCCCGGGCAGCGACGAGCGAGCGGCGGATTACGCGCGGAAATTGGAATCCGACTTCGGGGCTTCCGTGATCGCGGTGAAAAACAGGATGTTCGATGTGTCGTCCGCGGAAATACGAGCCAGAGTAAGAGCCGGGCGCTCCATTCGTTATTTGACGCCGGACAAGGTCGAGGCGTATATACGCGCGCGAAAACTGTACGCGGAGGCGTGCGAGGACGCTTAGGGCTGTCGCGAAGACTTGCCTGCGAAGGCGAAAACATGTAAAATATGACAGGGACAGGAGAACGCATATGCGGCGTGGACACGACCGCTTTGGAAAAGCGACTCGAGGCGCGCATGGACGAGGGGCGTTTTGCCCATACGCAGAGCGTGCTGGCCATGGCTCTCGAAATGGCGAGACATTTCGGAGAGGACGAGGGAAAGGCGCGCTTGGCGTCTCTCTTTC
>JAIRTJ010000021.1 GCA_031254995.1 Eubacteriales Family XIII. Incertae Sedis bacterium | reverse complement strand
GTCATGAGGCCTCCCGTTCTTTGATTGAAACAACTAATGCTCTTTGATGATCTGAACGCCTTGAGGCGTATCCTTCAGCGTGACGCCGCGCGATTTGAGCATATCTCGGATCTCATCCGCGCGAGCAAAGTCCTTCGCCTCGCGCGCGCGTTGCCGTTCCTCCGCGAGCGCTCGAAGTTCTTCGTCTTCATCCCCGTCCTTCACATTTTCCTCTTTTTCCAACAAGCCGAGCGTCGAGGCCAATTCCGTCAGGAGAGCGAGCGCACCGCTCGCGTAGTCCTTCGATGCCCCGTCCTTGATCTCGCCGTTGATCGCCGAGATCAGCTCGAAGATCGCCGCAATGGCGTCGGCCGTGTTCAGGTCGTCGTCCATGGCCGCGATGAATTGCGTTCGATATGCGTCGAGCTCCTTCAAAGACGCCTTCTCGCGCTCCGTGAACTCGTCGCGCCCCTTTTCGATCAAATGTTCCAATGTGTTCTTCGCATTGTACATTCTCGCCAAACCCGCCTCCGACTGCTCCATCAATTCGCGCGAAAAATTGATGGGACTTCTGTAATGGCCCGACAATAGGAAAAAGCGAATGACTTCGCCGTCATAATCTCTCAAAATATCCCTGACTGTGAAAAAGTTCCCTTTTGACTTGGACATCTTCTCGTTGTCCGTCGTAATATAACCGTTGTGCATCCAATAATTCGCGAAAGGACGACCGTTGGCGGCCTCCGACTGCGCGATCTCGTTCTCATGATGGGGAAAGGTGAGATCTTGACCCCCCGCGTGAATGTCGATGGTGTCGGCCAAATACTTCTTTGACATGGCCGAACACTCTATATGCCATCCCGGTCTTCCGAGCCCCCACGGGGACTCCCAAGCGATCTCGTCCTCGTTTTTTCGCCGCTTCCAAAGGGCGAAATCCAAGGGATTTCGTTTCTGCTCGTTCAAGTCGACTCTTGCGCCGACCTCCAAATCCTCGGGATTCTGTCCCGACAGCTTTCCGTATTCCTCGAATTTTTGCGTGCTGAAATAGACGTCGCCGTCCGACTCGTAGGCGTAGCCTTTTTTCTCAAGAGTCTCGATGAGGGCGATGATCTCGTCGATGTTTTCGGTGACTCGAGGATGGACGGAGGCTTTTTTCACATTGAGCGCCGCCGCGTCCTCGTAATACGCCTCAATGTATTTCTCCCCGACCTCCGTCGCGCTCACGCCATCCTCGCGCGCTTTGGCGATGATCTTGTCATCAACGTCCGTGAAATTCTGGACGAACTTCACGCGATTGCCTCGGTATTCGAGATACCGCCGCAACGTATCGAAGACGACAAAGGGCCGTGCGTTGCCGATATGAAAATAATTATAGACGGTGGGGCCGCATACGTAGATCTTGATCTCGTTCTCGTCGATGGGCTTGAATTCTTCCTTTTGTCTCGTCAGCGTATTGTATACTCTCATCGTCGTCAATCCCCTTGTTCCGTCTCGATCGCGGCTTTCTTTCGTTCGCCGGTCTCGGACGGCGCCCCCGCGGAACGTCCCGGCTCCGGCTCGTCGCCCGCGCGCTCCCGCCGTTCCATCTCTTTGATTCTCGTCTCCAAAAGCATGATCCGCCTGCGCATGCTGTCCAATTCCGCGGTGATGGGATCGGGCAGATCGATCTGATCCATATCCTCCGCTTTATGAATATTCTTGCGCACGATCTTTCCGGGGATGCCGACGACCGTGCAATTCGCGGGAACCTCCTCCAAAACCACGGATCCCGCCCCGATCTTGGAATCGTCGCCCACGCGAAACGGCCCCAATATCTTGGCGCCGGAACTCACGATGACGCGATTCCCGATGGTGGGATGGCGCTTGCCCACGTCCTTGCCGGTGCCGCCCAACGTCACGCCCTGAAAAATCGTGACATCGTCGCCGACCTCAGCCGTCTCCCCGATTACGACAGCCATGCCGTGATCGATAAAACACCGCTTGCCGATCACCGCGCCGGGGTGTATCTCGATTCCCGTGAAAAATCTCGCGAACTGCGAAATCATTCGCGCGAGCAATTTGCATTTTCTCCTGTAGAGCCAGTGCGCGGGACGATGGAACATCTGCGCCCAAACGCCCGGATAGCAGAGAAGCACCTCCAAACCGTTTCCGGCCGCCGGGTCTCTCGCTTTTGCCGCTCTGATGTCATCCGCCGTATCTTTAAAAAATGCCATACGCACTCATCAATCGATTCAAATGCCCCCTAAACGTACTTAAAAATTATATACCATTTCCCGTCGCTTTTCAAAACATATCGCCAAACGCGCCCTTGCCATCATCTCCCCATGCGTATACAATAGATGTATGCGATATGAGCGCGCGGATCAAATCCTTCGAGCGGTCGCGCGACGCTAAATCGACGGGACGACGAATGTTTTCGTTTTGAAAGGGCGGCAGTGCATTGGCAAGAAAACGCGTCACACAAATATTTCCATTTTTGTTACCGTTGCGCGTGGCGCAGAGAACCTTTTTCTTTTACGCGGAGATGTTCTTTGACAAAAACCGTTACGCCGGATCGCAGATTGCGACGGAAGCGTTGCCAAACGTCATTCATGAAGCGAAGACGCATATGATCAACGAGCATTCGGGCTTTGACATCAAATATCAGGAAAACAAGGTGTTCAATTTAAAACTTGCGGCGAAGACCGTCGACAGCGTATTGATCCGCCCGGGCGAGACCTTTTCGTTTTGGCAACTCGTTCGCCGCGCGGAAAAAAACGACCGCTACAAGGACGGACTCGTCCTGCACGACGGGAAGCTCGTCACGGCTCCGGGAGGCGGCTTGTGCCATCTGAGCAATTTTCTTTTCGGCATGTTCCTTCATACTCCCTTGACGATCATCGAGCGACATCCTCACGCGATAAAGGCCTTCCCGCCCTCCGGCGAGGACGAACTTGTCGGCATCGACGCAACGGTCGGCGAGGGTTGGTTGGACCTGAAGATGAGAAATGACACGGATATCGTATTTCGCGTCGGATTGAGCTTTGACTATCCGTACATGCACGGCGAGATCTCGGCGAGCGAACCCCTCCCGGTTCATTACGATATCGTGAACCGGGACAAGCGATTTTTCAAAAAGGCCGGACGCGTTTACGAACGAGTCTCGGTGAACAGGCGCGAGATCGATCCTCAGACGGGCGAAATACGATCGGAGTCTCTGCTCTATACGGACGTATCGGAGATCGGATATCCGCTCCCCGAGGGCATCTCGACGCCGGAAAGCGAGGATCTCTCTTGAAACGAAAAACTGTGGCCGTCCTGTTCGGAGGCCAATCCGAGGAATACGAAATTTCATTGCAGTCGGCTCATTCCATAATCGAGAGTCTCGATTCGGAAAAATACCTCGTCATTCCGCTCGGCATCACGCGCGACGGGAGGTGGCTGAAATACGACGGCGATATCGACCGTATCCGAGACGACAGTTGGAGCGAGAGCGATTTTTGCGCGCCGGCCGTGATCTCCCCCGATCGATACACGCACGGCATCCTCGTGTCGGACGGAGACAGGACGACGACTCTGCCCCTCGACGCGGCGTTTCCTGTATTGCACGGCAAAAACGGTGAGGACGGCTCCGTGCAGGGATTGCTCTCCATAGCGGGGATCCCATGCGTCGGGTGCGGAATACTCAGTTCCGCCCTGTGCATGGACAAGGACGCCGCACACAAATTGGTGCGCGCGGCGGGTGTGAAAACGCCGGATGCCGTCGTGCTGGACGCGCCCGCATCCGACAGCGAGCTTGCGGATCGAACGTCGAGCCTGCGCTATCCCTTGTTCGTGAAACCGGTCAATGCCGGATCCTCCTTTGGCATAACGAAGATCGAAAACCCAAGCGAGCTCGCGGAAGCTGCGCGTCTCGCATTCCGCTATGATCGCAAAGCTATTATAGAAGAGGCCATCGACGGCTTCGAAGTCGGATGCGCCGTTCTGGGCAACGAAACGCTTACAGTAGGGGAGGTCGACGAGATAGAGTTGTCGCACGGATTTTTCGATTACGCGGACAAATACACGAACCGAACGTCAAAAATCCATATGCCCGCTCGCATCGACGCGGACACGGCAAGTCGCATCAAGCGGGCGGCCGCCGTCATTTATCGCGCCCTCGATTGCCGGGGCTTCGCGCGCGTGGATATGTTCCTGACGTCGGGGAACGAAATCGTCTTCAACGAGGTCAACACCATACCCGGGTTCACATACCAAAGCCGGTATCCCAACATGCTCAAAGGCATAGGCATGACCTTTGCGCAGATCGCGGACAGGCTCATAGAACTGGCGACGGAAGAATCATAACGGGTTTCGTTTCAAAGTTCGCCTGCCGCCCTCCGCGTTTGCGACCCGTCAAAGACAGGCGAGCGAAGAGCCTCCGCCAACTTCGCTCGGTCGATGCCCGTGTCTATTCCCGAGTTTGACAGTATAGAATGCCCATTTCCCGGTCGCGGGATCCGGCCGTTTCTTTCCTCTCGGATTTGAGAACTTTGTACTGCTCGCGTTTTCAACAGGGGTTGATATCTCGAGCGCAATACTTCGCCATGTACTCCTCCATTCGCCGCCTGCATTTCTCGTCGAGCGCGGGCTCGCCGCCGATCGCGATGTCTTTTGATTCCGCGATGATCTCGCGCGCGTTCACGATGGGGAGCACTTCGATGCCGAGATCTCTGCGCACTTCCTCCGTCGCGCTCAACGCGCCCCGCCCGCGTTCCATCCGGTCGACCGCTATGACGAGTCCCGCCGTATCGACGCCGGGCATGGCGCGCAGCAGGGGCATGACCTCTCGAATGGCGGAACCCGCCGTGATCACGTCGTCAACGACGATCGTCTTATCTCCGGGCTTCAGATCGCAGCCGACGAGACGACCTCCCTCGCCGTGATCTTTCGCCTCTTTCCTGTTGAAACAGTAACCGACGTCGAGACCGAAGTCGGAGGACAGGGCTGCAGAGGCGCTGACGGCCAACGGGATTCCCTTGTACGCGGGGCCGAATATCGCTTTGATGTCTTTCGGCAGACGCCCTCGCTCCGCATTGTCGATGATGCAGGCCGCGTAGAAAGCTCCGAGCCGTCTTATCTTCTCGCCGGTATCGAAGGCTCCTGTATTGATGAAATACGGGGAACGACGCCCGCTCTTCGTGATGAAATCGCCGAATTTCAGCGCGCCCGAGGAAAGCATGAATGCGATCAATTCTCGTTTGTAATTCATTTGAGCTCCTTTTTTCGATCAAAAGCGTTCGAGGGGATCTCGATACGACGCGACGCAGGCTCTCAATTCCTCCGCGACGCGCGGCGGCGCGCATGGATCGAGCAGCGCCGCAGTCCCTACGGCCACAGCCGTTGCGCCGGCCAGAAGGAATTCCATGGCGTCTTCCCCCGTCATGATGCCGCCCATGCCGATGACCGGGATCCGCACGCGCCTCGCCACGCGATAGACCATGGCCAAGGCGATGGGCTTTACGGCGGGGCCGGAGAGACCGCCGAAGACATTGGCCAAGACGGGTTTGCCGCTTTTCGCGTCTATCCGCATTCCCGTCAAGGTGTTGATCAGCGAGACGGCGTCCGCGCCCGCGTCCTCAGCCGCCGCCGCGATGTCGCATATGTCCGTCACGTTCGGGGAGAGTTTCACTATGACGGGCTTGTTCGTCGCCGCCTTGATTCGGCGAGTCAAGGACGCCACGGCATTTCGGTCGACGCCCAAGGTCATGCCGCCCTCGGAGACGTTCGGGCAGGAAACATTGATCTCCAACATGTCCGCGTCCGTCTCGGACAGCCTTCGAACGACCTCGACGTATTCGTCCGGGCTGCGTCCCGCGACATTTGAGATGACCGTCGCGCCGCGCGCCTTCAAATACTTCAATTCATCCTCGATGTACGCGTCTGCGCCCGGATTTTCAAGGCCGACCGCGTTCAACATGCCGCCGCAGGTCTCCGCGATACGAGGCGTCGGGTTGCCTGCTCGAGGCAACAGGGATACGCCTTTCGTTGTGACAGCTCCTAACAAATCAGGAGAATAATACCTGCCGCTCTCTCGCGCCGAAAACGTCCCGGCCGCCGTCGCGACGGGATTCTTCCACTCCAAGCCGCAGATGTTTACGCGCATATTCGCCCGTCGCAGTTCCTCGATCATCGCAGATCCTCTTCCCATATGATTTCATCGCTCCAAAACACGGGGCCGTCCGCACATACCTTGCGCCGGAGAACCGCGAATTCACTCCCTGCGCCTGAGTCGGATCGCGCGTCGTCCTCGCGAACGCGTACGGAGCACGCGCAGCCGACGCAGGCTCCGTATCCGCATCCCATGCGCTCTTCCAACGACAACTGCGCGGGAATGCGTCGCGCTTCGGCCCATCGGGCAACGGCTCGCAACATGGGTTTCGGGCCGCAGGACAACACGGTCGCTCCCGAGATATCGAGCTCTCCGCTCGCCGCAATCGTCTCAAGCAAATCCATCGCGTTTCCCCGCCGCACGGCCTCGCGTCCGAATCCGCGCGCGTCGCGATTCGCCGGAGGATGCGCCTCCTCCGAGACGACATATACCTCCTCGCAGAAGTTTCGCATCTCATCCGCGCAGTATCTCTCCTTCCGATAGCCGAGAACGGCGACGACCTTCGCGTTTCCCCGCTCTCTGAGCCGCCTCGCGGCAAACAAGAGCGGAGGGATGCCCAGACCGCCGCCGATCAGGATCACGCGCTCTCCGGCGGCGGCGAGATCATAGCCGTTGCCGTTGGGCCCCAGCGCGCGCACGCGCGTC
>JAIRTJ010000097.1 GCA_031254995.1 Eubacteriales Family XIII. Incertae Sedis bacterium | reverse complement strand
CTCCTTGCCATTTACTCCGGCAAAGGGCGCATTCACTTTGACCGCCCACCTCGACGAAATCTATTTTATAATGTTTTTTTCGCGAAATCAAGGAATCGGCAAAATCCGTTTCGGGTTGCAAAAATATCGTCTTTTAAGCGCCGGGAAATGCGAGTTTTGCCGAAACGACCGCGAAAGGTCGGATGCGCCGTCGCTTCGAGACTATTTAAGCATCATTTCAATAGCCTTATTGAGTTCCTGCAACTTTTCCAAATCCCCGGTCTTGACCGCATCCACAATGCAATGGTCGATATGATCCTTTAGAATGATTTCGCAGATCCCGTTGAGCGCGGAACGCACCGCCGACAACTGAATCAAGACCTCGGAACAGTCGCGTCCCCTCTCCACCATGCCGCGCACGGCGGTTAAATGCCCGATCGCGCGGGACAGGCGGTTCAAAACGGCTTTCTCCTGCGTATGCGTATGCCGATGGGCATGTCCGTGCGCCGCGTCTTCGACCGTGCCCTCGTGCGTATGGACATGCAAGTCTGCATGTGTGTGCTCAGTGCACATATTTGATCGCTCCTGTTCCGCGAAAATCCGCGGCTTCGTGTTCGACGACGCCTGTTCTTCGGATCATTGTATCACAATCATTTGAAATAAAAAAGCGCGAAACTGTGATATAATGGTATAAAAAGAGGTTCTTTTTTAGAGATATCGGTCGCCGCGCGAGACTTTTGCGTAATTTCTCGTCTCGCGCCGCGATTTTGACCGAGGTTTCACAGTTATGCGCGTTGCGTTTTCGACAAAAGGTGGTGGTGACGTGCAACGCATTTTGATCATAGAAGACGACCCTGTGATATGCAGGGAACTGCGCGCGATCCTCGAGCGATACGGATACGAGCCGATCGTTGCTGAGGATTTCAACGACATAATCGGTTTTGCGCTGTCCGAAAATCCGCAGCTCATTCTCTTGGATTTGAATCTTCCTTTTTTTGACGGCTATCACGTGTGTCGCGAGATTCGCAAGCGCTCCAGGGTGCCGATCATCGTCGTGACGAGTCGGGACAGCGAAATGGATGAACTGATGAGCATGAACCTCGGAGCCGACTATTTCGTGACGAAGCCGTACAGCGCGCCCATACTCATGGCGAAGATATCGGCCGCGTTGAACCGGGCCGGCGACGCGGAGGCGGTTGTACTGCGTCGTTTCGGCGAATTGACCTTGGATTCGGGCAGAGGCGTCGTCTCTCGAGGAGACAAGCGAACGGAACTGACGAAAAACGAACTCGGGATCATGGAATTGTTGATTGCCGGCGAGGGAAACATCGTCTCGCGCGACGAGATCATGAACGCGTTGTGGCAAACGGATGAATTCATTGACGATAACACTTTGACGGTAAACGTCAATCGACTGAGGAAAAAACTCGATTCGATCGGGGCTAAGGACGCGATCAAGACGAGAAGGGGGCAAGGTTATTCCTTATGAACGTCGCCGATTATATTCGCGAAAAGATCGCGCTTTTCATCATGTGTCTCGTCAGCTTGTCCGTTTTCGCATTCTTCCTCTACGTGATGAAGGAGGATACGTTAACGATGATCCTGTTGCCCGCCGTTTTTTTTGCGGGCTTTCTCATCGCGCTCATACCGGAGTATGTCATAAAGAATCGCTATTACAGGGAGCTTGGGGAGATTTTAAATCATCTCGACAAGAGGCATCTGATCGCGGAGATATTGGAATACCCCGATTTCTGCGAGGGTCGCATCCTGTATGACACATTGAAGGCCGCGGGCAAGTCGATGAACGACGAGATCGCGAAATACAAACTGTACGAATCCGAATATCGCGAGTACATCGAACTGTGGGTGCACGAGATCAAGACGCCCATCGCGGCCGCCGAACTCATCTGCGAGAACAACGAGAATTACGAGGCGTTGGAGGAATTGCGGAAGGTCGAAAATTTCGTAGAACAGACTCTCTATTATTCGCGCAGCGGCAACGCGGAAACGGACTGCATCATTCGCGAAGTCGATCTGGCGGAATTGACGCGCTCCTTGCTCCGCGCCGAAGCGAAATATCTGATCGCGCGAAGGATCGGCATCCGGTTGGGCGACCTCTCATATACTGTGCGCACGGACGCGAAATGGATCATGTTCATCATGAGGCAACTCATCGCCAATTCCGTGAAGTACGGCGGCAAGAACCTCGAAATCTTTGCCGTCCGCGGAGAGGAAGGCGTCTCGCTCATCCTCAAGGATGACGGCATCGGCATTCCCGCATCCGACCTGAAACGGATATTCGACAAGGGATTCACCGGCGAAAACGGGCGGCGTTACGGTCGTTCAACGGGGATCGGGCTATATCTGTGCAAGAAGATGTGCGCGAAACTCGGCGCGCGCATCTCTGCTTCCTCCGCTCAAGGAGAGGGGACTTCTTTGGAAATTCTGTTCCCGAGAGGCGCGTGGGACGAATAGTCTCGCGGTCGTTCGCCGCGTTTTTTTTGATTCTCAAATATTAATGCTGTCTTACAATAATGTAAGGTTTGTGAAAGATTCTCCTATGGTTGCTCCGATTCCGCGAGTCTATAATTTGTCGTAAAGCAAGCCGATGCGACACCGATTGCGCACGAGGCTTGCCTCGGAACTTTCAGGTGCGAATGCAAGGGAGGATAGGATGACTGCAATCTTACAGGCGCGTAATATCGAAAAATATTACGGGAACAAAAACAATTTGACCAAGGCTCTCAACGGTATCAGCTTTGATGTCGACATGGGCGAATTCATGGGCGTGATGGGCGCGTCGGGCAGCGGCAAGACGACCTTGCTGAACTGCATTTCCACCATCGACACGGCCACGTCGGGCCAAATTCTCATCGACGGCGCGGACATCACGGCGATGAATCCGAAATCTCTCGCGAAGTTTCGCAGGGAAGAACTGGG
>JAIRTJ010000085.1 GCA_031254995.1 Eubacteriales Family XIII. Incertae Sedis bacterium | reverse complement strand
AAACTCATTCGCAAGGACGGTCTTTTCGTCCTTCCGGAGCTCGAGAAATTGAATCCGGAACACTTGAAATAGCGTTCGCGACGAATCGCGCGGCGCGCAATGCCCGAGCGCGTCGCGCGCTATTCGCTGATCAGCAGAGGCGTAAAATTCACGTAATCCGCCGAGGCAAGGCAGTATTCCGTCCCGTCGTGACGACCCTTTATGCCTTTTTTGAACGCCTCGCGTCCGTGCAAATGTCCGTAGACGACTTTCTTTGCCCCGAATTCGGCGATGAGCCTTTTAAATCCCGATTCCGAGCCCGGTTGCGCGGTCGGCGGATAGTGAAGACCGACTATGATCTCCTGCGCTCCGGAACGTCGCGCGGATTCGAGCGCCATCTTGAGCCGGATCAATTCCCTGTTGTATATTCTTTCGTCAGTCTTCTCCGAATAATTCGCATCGCTCGGGGTCAACCATCCGCGTGAGCCGCATATCGCGCGACCGTCCGTTACGTAGCTGTCGTTTTGGAGGAAGATCATATCATCGTAAAGGCCTCGCAATTTCCCGATGGACGACCACCAGAAATCGTGATTGCCGCGCAACAGCACCTTCGTGCCCGGCAGTTCGTGCACCCATGCGAGATCGGCGAGAGAATCCTCGAATTTCAATGCCCACGAGATGTCGCCGAGGACGAGAACCGTATCGTTCTCGCCGACGACCCGACGCCAATTGGCGCGAATCTTCTCATGATGCTTTTCCCATCCGAACCCGAATATGTCCATGGGCTTCTCGGACGTGAAGGAGAGATGCAAGTCACCGATGGCGAATAACCGGCTCCTACCCATCGGTTTCCCCGAAATCGTCTTCGCCGCCTTCGGCATCCGAGACGAGATAAGGGCTTTGCGCGTCTTCGACTCCCGCATCCGAGAGAAGGGACTCGCCGCCGGACAGGCCTGAGACATCCCGCAGTTTGCGCCTGATGGCGCGTGTTCGCGTACCTATGAGCTTGTCCAAATCCAAATTCGCTTGGTTGATTCGCTTCTGCGCGCTGTTCAGCACATCCTCGAACTTGCCGAACTCCGTCTTTACGGCGCCGAGCACATTCCAGACCTCGCTCGATCGCTCCTGTATCGCGAGGGTTTTGAAACCCATCTGCAAGCTGTTCAAAAGGGCGGCCATCGTCGTAGGTCCCGCTATGTTTATCCTGTACTCGCGTTGCAATTCCTCGAGCAGTCCCCTGCGCAGGACTTCCGCGTAAAGACCTTCAAACGGCAGAAACAGTATGGCGAAGTCCGTGGTTTCGGGAGGCTGAACATATTTGTCGCGAATGGTCTTAGCGGCCAGCCTGATCGCCTTTTCGAGTTGCTTGCCCGCGGCATCGATCTCCTCCGCGTTCCCTGCGTCGTAAGCGTCCGTCAAACGAGCATAAGCGTCCCCCGGAAACTTGGCGTCTATCGGAAGGTAGACGGGCTCGTCGCCGTCTCCCGGCAGTCGAATGGCAAACTCGACTCGATCCGCGCTCCCGCGTTTCGTGGATATGTTCTCCGCGTACTGCTCCCTGGGCAATATTTCTTCCAGAATCGCGCCAAGTTGGATTTCGCCCAACATGCCTCGCGTCTTGACGTTCGACAAGACCTTTTTCAGGTCGCCGACGCCGGAAGCCAAGGTCTGCATCTCGCCCAGACCCTTGTAGACTTGCTCGAGTCTTTCTCCGACCACCTTGAACGACTGCCCGATCCTGTCTTCCAATGTCTTTTGAAGCTTCTCGTCAACAGTCTCTCGCATTCTGTCCAATTGTCTCGCGTTGTCATCCTGCATTGAGCGTATGCGCGTTTCCATCGTGTTGCGGATATTCTCCAATTTCTGCTCGTTTTGCGTGGATTGATCCGTCAGTTTCTGTCCGATCTCTCGGCGAATCTCGGTCAGCCGTCCGCCGGTCTCAGTCCTGAAATCCGTGAGATTTTGCGCGATCTCCGTTCTCAGATCGAGCGCGTTCCGCGCGATTTCATTGCGAAAATCGGCCGACATCGTCGCCGTTTCGTTTCGCAAATCAACGATGCGACGCTCCAGATCGCCCCGCATCCGCTCAAATCCGGCCTCCGCGCCGCGCAAGATATCCTCCCGCGCGGTTTCCGCGGCCTTTTCGACCGCGCCGCGCGCGACAAAGAGCAGGACGACCGTGACGCCGACCGCGATAAATGTCGCCCCGCATATGATGATCGCAATTGTGTTCATCCGTACGTCAATCCGTATCGTCGCTGTCGCCCGCTTCGCCTCCGCCGCTCGCGCCGAGATTGTCGTCCGTATCGGACTGCCCGCCTGCGCCTGCAGCTTTCTTTCCTCTGTCATAGAGATAAACGACCTTGCCGTCGTCGGATTTTTCATAGTGATTTTCCCGCGCGCCGGGGCGTCGAGCGCCCTCCCCTTCACCGGGTTTCCGGTTGTCGGGATTGAGCGAATAATAGATCAGAAGGATCGCCGCGCCCACGACGATCAATCCCAAAAACATCAGTGGCATTTTGAATTCCTTTTCTTTCTGTTATGCATAAACGGTCTGTCCGTCTCCCGAGGACGGTTTGCCGCGTTCGCGCGGTTCGCCGTCGTTTTTTCGCAATCGCAAATCATTCCGCTCAATCGCGGACACCCGCTCATTTCTTTATCCTTATATAATAATTCGTCGGGGAATTCGGCTTGTTTCCGGGCCGCCCCTCGACTTCGAAATCTTCCAGCTTCATGAGGAACGCCGACAATTGTTTGGACTTCGCGCCCCAAACGGTGGGATCGAAATCCGAGAAACGATTGTGCAACATGTCCCCGATAAGGCTGATCTTGATCCATCCGTCGTTGTCCTCATCCAGATTATTGATGGCGTTGCGGATGGCCGTAACCACCTTCTTCGGCGCTTGTATGTATTTTTTGTCCGATTCCTCGCGCTCCGCGCCGACTTTCTTCTTGCCCTTT
>JAIRTJ010000050.1 GCA_031254995.1 Eubacteriales Family XIII. Incertae Sedis bacterium | reverse complement strand
GTCGTCGCTGACGCTGACGCCCTGATCGTAGTCGAACGGCTTTCCTCCGTTTCCGAGGGGTATCGCAATCGGCGTGCTCACGGTCAATACCGGGCTGTTTCCGTTTCCGATTTTGACGGGAACCGTCGCCTTAACCGCCGGCTCCGCGATGACGCGCGCTTCAAAGTCGCCGTCGATCAGGGGATTGCTTGCGTCCGGAACGGGGAAATCCCTGCTGCCGGGCACGAGTTCCGCACCGTTCGGCACGATGGAAAAATTATCTTTTTTATCATAAACTGTTACTTCGTGTCTCCGCAGAAGATCCCTGTCCGAAATACTATTCGCGGTCGCCGTATTCATGCGCTCGGCCAAATTGTACGCAATAGCGTAGTTTTCCCCATCGACGACGATGTCGTTTGGCAAGACGCGAATGGTAAAATCCTCGGTGTAAGGCGATGTTTCCTTGCTTTCCGAAATGAGCAACGTTATCGTATGAAGACCCTCGCCCTGCGCGTCGCCGCCTTGATAACCTCCCCGATCTTTGACCTCGATTGCCGTTTCCTGATTTCCCGTCGGTTTCGAAAAATCGATGCCTCTCGCTTTCAGCAACGAGAGAATCTCCGTGTTCGTCTTGATTTCCTTCGCGGAAAGAATCCCGATGACCGCGTCTTCCGCTTCGATGTCGTAGGCTATCGCCGCCGCGACGATTCCCGGCGCGGGCGGGAAAATCGCATCGCGAAATGCCGTCTGCGCAAGCGGATTCGCGTTGCCCTCCGCATCCTCAAGGATGATTTGAATTCTGTCGTTCGCCCGAAGATCGAAATTCGCGGGGATCGCATACGTCCATGTGCCGTTCGACTCGATTGAGCCAGAGACATTGGGAATGATCGTCCCGTTGACCGCCGCGCGGACTTTGACGGGAACGTCGAGCGTCGCGCCATCGGTCTGCCGATCCGGCCCCGCCGTCCATGTCCCGCTCAGAACGCGTTGATTTTCGTAAAACACGGTGTTTCCGATCGTCGCGGGATTCGGCGGTGTTTTGTCTGCTACGACAATTTTATCCTTCGCAATGTGCGCGGAATCCGCTTGGTGTCGTTTATTCTCGGGGACATCACTGCCCCCTCTCCACGCGTCGACAAATTGATATTCGTCTCCGGCCTGCAAAAACGCGCCGACATCGAGACGAAGCACCCCGTTCTTCGTCTCGCCGTATACGTCTTCCGCATTGATCGACGAAGCCGTTGCATTGCGGGACGAGCCGTCCTTTGCGGACGTCGCCTTTATGATCGCGGTGACCTCATTTGTCCAAATAGCCCGCCCCTCTATGTTGAAACCCTCGGGCACGACGCCCGCGCCGCGAACATATTTGTCCGCATTCGTCGCGGGAAATACTTCGTTGATCCTCGGAGATGCGTTATTGCCGGACATTCTGGTGTAGATCGTCGCGCCCTGATTGCCGTAGCTGTTTGCTCCCGTGTTGAAACTCGAATCGTTTGGGTCGGGACTCGCCAACGTCATTAAATTCACGCCTTCCAAGCGATAGGATATCCGATTCCACGCCCTGAAAGGATCCGCGTCGACGTTTTGCCCTATCTTCCAAACGGACAGATCGGAATCCGTCGATTGAAAGACGCTGTTTACGCCCGCGGAGATGACGCGACCGCCTCCCGGACGCGTATTTTGAAAGTCGTAATAGAGCGGCTTATCGCAGATGAACGACAGGTTGCCGCTGACATTGAAGATGCCTTCCCCTTCGAGCGCCGTCGCTCCCTTGGCTATGAACGAAGTGCCCTCGCCGATGTCGATCTTGATGTTGAGCCCCCCTGCAATCGAGGCGAGGGCGATGCCTTTGCCCGCGATGACCTCGCAGGACGTGCCGTAATCTCGCAACTCAAATCCGGAATTGTTGGGACCTCCGGCCCATTCGATGCCTTGGTTCGCGCCGCCGTCCGCGCGGTTCGGGGCGGGAGACGTTCCGTATCCCCGGTTTTCAATGTGAATCTTGCTGCCGCCCGACGCGCGAAACCAGTTGTTCGCTCCGTAATAGCGTATAGCCGGCGTCATTCCATCGCCTAAGCCCTTGTTTAAAATCGTCACGTTGGCCTTGTTGGTCAGATTGAACACCTGATTTGCGACCAATCGAAACCACAGAGTCGCGGAAGTGAAATTCGCGATCACGTCCCCCGGACTCTCGCAATACAGGGTCGCGTTATCCACGTTATACGCCCCGCCGCCGCTTATCTGCGAGATCATGGCGCTCTGCATACCCTCGCTGATCACGTTGACGACCGCCTCGTCGTTGATGTTGATCGTCCCGGCGTTGCCGCCGATGAAGACCGTCCCCGCGCAGGAAGCCGCCCACGCGCCCGCGCCGGCGGACGTCATATCAACCGTCGTATCGGGTCCGGAAATGTTGATCGTCGGAATGTTTGTGCTGCCTTCCGCATTTACGCGCAATGCCGAGGTGTCCCAAGCGCTCGTCTCCCCAACGGCGTTGTGCAACTTGACGTCGGAACCGCTTTCAACTGTGAATCTCGTGTCGAGTCGCCCACCGTTGTTGTGCCCCATTATGCGCACGACGCTTCCGTTTGCGCGAATAACCGCGACGACGCCGCTTTTGAAGGTGATGTCGCGCGCGCTGATCGCGCCTTCGTTGGAAAGCGCCCCCGTCAAGTATTGTCGGTATGTCGAAATCCAGTTGATTTTTCCCTTGAGGTTTACGATGCTGTCCGTCACGCTCACAAGACCGGATGTCCTCGTTTCGCCTTCGTAATCGACATCCTCTATATTCACCGTCCATCCTGCGGAGTCTTGGTTCGTCAGATTGTGCGCGATAAAATGACTGTAAACGCCGGCGACGCCGCCGGATTTTTCGACGCGCAGATTTTTTACCGTCAAAGTCTTTCCCGTCGCCCGCGCGAGAACGATCCCGTTGCCCGTATAGTTGCCGTAATCCAACGCAAACCCATTGCCGTCGATCGTCAAATCGCGATCGACATTGTTAGGAATCCTAGCGCTGTCGCCCCTTGATATTTTCTTCGTCAAGCTGATCCTATCGATGCCGGAGTCGTTCATCGCATCTACGAATTCGTCCCACGTTGTGACGTCCCCTACGGAAAAGCGCGAGATCATTCGCGAATTTCGCAACTGCGGACTTCCTTCATTCGGTGTTTTCGTTTCGCGATCAGCAACGTTTTCGATCTCCGAGGATTTTTCATCGCTTTCTTCATCCTGCGAAATTTCATCGGGCTCGATAGACTGTGCGCCCTCGTCGCCCGAGGTCTCGACATCCGAAGAAGACGTTTCGTCGGAGACGTCCTCTGCATCGCCTTGCAGTGTCTGTTCGTCTGCGGATTCCGATTGGATTAAATTTTCATTTTCGGATGTAATTGCCAATTCCTCGGCAACCGTGCCTATCGGCGCTGTCGCGGTAAGCGCCAATATAACGGCCAACAAAAATGCCGGTTTTCTGTTTTTTGTCCGCGATCCCGCGCTTTTTTTCGAATTTCGCATGTCGTCTTCTCCCTTTGGTGTCTTTTCGATTCATCATTCGTATTGGTTTTCGGTGATCACGCCCGTGTCGATGAAAATCGGACGGGACTTTTCCGCGCGCAGCCCGTCGGCTGTCGTATAAAAAAACACGATGCGATAGAGCCCATCGCCGTATTCGCTGTACAACGATCTCAATTCGGCGCTCACCGCCGTCCCGACGCCGCTGTACAAAGGCGTCGCGTCATCTCTTGCGATCACCCATTCCGTCTTTCCTTCCTCGTCTTCCATGCGGGGAATCTCCGCGCCGCGCGGGTTCACGTGTCCGCAAGTGCAGTCGCTTCCGGTCAAATGTATCTCTCCATTTCGGAACGCGGCGAGACGCGCGTCGTTTGCGCGATCCCCGGCATCGTCCTGCTGCGCGGGATATTCCTGCGGCGGAATGATCGACGCGGGCGGCAGGTCAACGGTCGTATCGTCGGCGACCGGCGTCTCCTCGACCATGACCGGTTCTTCCGCAATCCTGACAGGCTCCTCTGTTTCCTCGGAAGGCGAAGGCCGGAGCAAACCGATTGACCGATTCTCAGCGTCATTTGCCAGCGCAAAGCCGCCTACGGCCAAAACGCCGACCGACAATACGGTCACGGCCTGCATGATCGACGATGTTTTGATCAGCGTCCACAGGGCGGCGGCGGTCGACCCCGAAGCCCGAAGGCCCGCGCCGGTTCCTCGGAAAAATGAAAAAATCCCCCCTTCTTTTCCCGAGGTTCGTTCCGGTATCGCATCTTGCCAAATGCGTTTGAAGGAATCTCTGCTCGCCAGGACGCGGCGCGCGATCCGATCTTCCCGCCCGCGAATGCCGTCCGCGTCCGCAGCATCAGCTGCGGACATGCAAGCGATCATCGTTCGCGCCAAAGAACCCTCGCCCATCAAATTTTCGAGACCTTGTTCCAATGCTCGTTTGACGACCGGGTTCCGCGCGAAAACGATTTCGTCGCCCTCGATCTCATCGCGGCGAACGCGTCGACCCAATTCCTTTTCAAAAGCCTTCCGCATTTTTCTGCGTCCGTTTCGCAAAAGGGCGCGAGCCTTGCGCGATGAAACCCGCGTCGCGGCGGAGATCTCGTCGATATCCATGTCGTCCATGCAGTGCATTAGAAACACGGCTCGAGTCTCCCCGGACATCGCGTCGACCGCGCGCAAGATCGTTTTCGATCCCGCCGCGCATTCCTGCGCCGGTTGGCCGCTGCGATGTTCCGCTTTTGATTTTTCGCTTGTCTGTACCATAATCGTGTCATTCCTGTCAAAAATCGCGACGCGCAATCTCACTTATAATAGAGACTGCGCGTTCCCTCGATTTGCTTCTTGCTTTTAGTAACTTTTTTTGAGAAAAGCGAAAACGAGTCCTTTAGACCCGCGTCTTTGCGTCTTCGTATTTCTTTTTGATCTGCCTCTTTGCCTTCAAAATATAGGTCGAAACGGCGCTGACCGTCACGCCCATGGAGCGCGCGATTTCCGCATAGCTCATCTCGTCGAAGTAATACATCTTGAGGGCTTCCCTCCGCTTCTTGGGCAAACTTTCCACGATGCGGCGCAATTCCTCTCTGCCCTCTTTGTTTTCCAAGGATTCCTGCGGCAGAAAATCCGCGTCCCCGTCGCCGGCCGTCTCATAAAAATCGTCAAGCCCCGCCACGTCCTTCCTTCGCGTTTTTTTGCCGATCATCGTATTGCAAGTGTTGATGATGATGCGATGCAACCACGCGTTGAACACCTGCGGATTTTGCAGCTTCGAGATGTTCCTGTAGACGGAGATGACGACTTCCTGCGTCGCGTCCTCCGCATCCTGCCTATTGTTCAGGATGTTCATAGACTGCAGCAAGATCGTCCTCAGCTTGTTTTCGATGAGGATCTTAAAAGCTTCCTCATCGCCGTTTTTTGCTCTTTCCGTAATTGCGTAAAATTGTTCTCTCGTCATCATTCCGGGCCTTACGCATGGGTATCAGCTGTCTGTTTTCAGGAACGTCGAGATCTCCCGACACAAAGACTTTAGCCAAAACTTTTCAAGTAAAATATTTTGAATATATTGGAGAGTTTACAGATACTTTAATTCGTTGTCAAGACTTTTTTCTGTTTGCGCCTTCGAAGGCTTGTTCCCGACATTGTTGAAATTTCAATATTTTTTTGACACAAGTCGCCAATTCTCGAGTGAAATCGTTCCCTGAAATCGAAAAGCGACGCAATGCGCGTCGCTCCGAAAACCGGTCGATCAACAAAAATGATCCCCCTCTCCGTCGGCGGAGCAATGCCCGCCGCCCGGATTCGGTCTATGCCCTGTCGTAATAAATGCTCTTTCCGTGCGTCGAAAGAGGTACGCCGTAACAGACATTGACGCTGTCGGAAAACAGGCGCAGTCTCTTCGCGGCCTTGCCTGCCGTCCACATGATTCGGTTGTCGATGCGGTGGTCCGCGGCGACGGCGACGGCCGAACCCGCAGCGATGCCGAGATCCGTGACATTAAACGCGCAATTCCCGCCGGCGCGAGCAAGTCCCGCGCAATCCCCGAAACCGCAGAGTCCGCAGTTTTGCAGACCGATGGGCTTGTTCTTCACTCCGATCAAAACGACATATTCCGAGTTATCCGTGTTCCCTGCGTCGCGCGCGAAGAATTCCGCGCCCGTCTCGTCCGAGATCTTGCGCATTTCGGCAGCCAAGGCGTCCTTGTTCTCGCCGTCCAAGATCAGCGTCTCGATATTGTCGATTCCGCAACCTTTCGGCGCGGTGCGCGCCGCCGCGACCATCAATCGCGCGACATCGAATATCGCGCCCCTCTCCGCTTCTTTGCTCCCGTAAATCATTTCACCCTCCTTTAACTCCTCTTGGATTTCTCAAAGCCGATTTATGCCCGAGATATCTCTCCTCTCAGCGAATTTTGATGTGCACGTCGCGGAGCTGTTGTTCGCTCACCTCGCTCGGCGCATCGAGCATCAAATTCTGCGCGTTGCCGTTCAGCGGAAACGCGATCACCTCCCGGATGTTTTCGTCGCCGGAAAGCAACATGACGATCCGATCCACGCCGGGAGCCATGCCCGCGTGCGGCGGCGCTCCGTATTGGAACGCGTGATAGAGCGCTCCGAATTTCTCTTCCACGTCCTTTTCGGAATATCCCGCGATCTCAAATGCTTTCAGCATCACGTCCGGCCTGTGATTTCTGACCGCGCCGGAGCTGAGCTCTGTGCCGTTGCAGACGATATCGTATTGATGCGCCAAAATTTCCAAGGGATCCTTGGAAAGAAGCGCCTCCATCTCTCCTCGCGGCATGGAAAACGGGTTGTGCGTAAAATCCGGTCGCCCCGCTTCTTCATTCCACTCGTACATGGGATAATCCGTGATGAAGCAGAACTCGTATCGGTCTTTGCGTATGAGGTTTAAACGTTCCGCGACCTCTGTCCGTATTCGTCCGGCCAATCCGGAAACCGCCGAAGCCTCGTCGCTGATGAAGTAGAGAACGTCCCCCGGTTTCAGGTCGGCCAAAGCCGCGATCTCCTCGCGCTGAGCGTCGTTCATGAACTTGTCAATAGGCCCTTTGAAGGTCATATCGGGTTGGACGCTGATGTAACCGAGACCTTTCATGCCAATGGAAAGCGCGAATTTCTCCATAGACGAGAAGAACGACCGAGGCTCGGACGCCGCGCCGGGAACGGCGATCGCGCGGACAATGTTGCCGCGAAACGGCTTGAAATCCACTCTCGAGAAGAATTCCGACAGATCGAGAATGGTCAAGGGGTTGCGCAGATCCGGTTTGTCCGTGCCGTATTTCAACATCGCTTCCGCATAGGCGATCCTAGGGAAGGGCGGTTCCGTGACAGGCAGATCGCAAAATCTCCTGAATGTCCCCGTCATGATGCTTTCCGCAACGGCGAATACGTCTTCTTCCGCCGCGAAAGCCATCTCGAAATCCAATTGATAGAATTCCCCCGGCGAACGATCCAATCGCGCGTCCTCGTCGCGGAAACAGGGAGCGATCTGATAATACCGATCGAAGCCCGCGACCATGAGCAGCTGCTTGAACTGCTGCGGCGCTTGAGGAAGCGCGTAGAATTTGCCCTTGTGTTTGCGGCTGGGCACCAGATAGTCCCTTGCGCCCTCCGGCGATGAATTCGCGAGAATCGGTGTCTGTATTTCCGCAAAACCCAATGCTTCCATCGACTGCCTCAGATATTTGATTACTTCCGCCCGCAGAAGAATTCGCTCCTTCATCTTGGGATTTCGCAGATCCAAATACCTGTATTTCAGGCGCAATTCCTCTTTTGTATCCTCGGAGCTTTCCACCTCGAAAGGCAGGGAGCTTTTGCAGGGTCCGAGTATCTCGATGTCCGAGACCTTCAATTCCACGCGACCCGTACCGATGTTTGGATTCACGGTATCCCCGGCGCGCCTCAAGACTTCGCCCGCGAAGGAAACCGCCGCCTCTT
>JAIRTJ010000001.1 GCA_031254995.1 Eubacteriales Family XIII. Incertae Sedis bacterium | reverse complement strand
ATCCGTTAGAAGGGTCTACAATGTTACGAGTTTTGTTCGTTCGACATCCATAGCGCATCCTTTCTGTTTTATAGATCCGTATACGTGCATAATCGATAGACTTTTTTCTGCGAGCCGCGTGAGCATTGCACGGTCAAACCGTTAATTCGCGATCGTACCGCCGCCAACGACGATGTCGCCGTCGTACAACACTGCGGCCTGTCCTCCCGTTACGGCGCGTTGCGGTTCGTCAAAGACAATTTTGAGTTCGTCGTCGTCCGTTTGCACGACTGTGGCCGGCGCGGCTTCCTTCGAAGAACGGATTTTCGCGAACACGCGTTTGGGATCGGGCAGACTTTCCGAGGAGATGATATTGATATCTCTCGCTATGAGTTCCGATCGAAAGAGCGCGTCGTTCCCTCCGAGAACGATCTCGTTCGTCTCGGGTCTGATCGCCGTAACGTACATGGGACTCCCCCACGCTTTGCCCAAACCCTTGCGTTGACCGACCGTATATCGGATGACACCGTTGTGCCGTCCGAGAATGCGACCATCGAAATCGACGAAATCCCCGTCGGGATAACGCTTTCCCGTATAGGCTTCGATAAAATCCCCGTATGCGCCGTTTCGCACGAAGCAAATATCCTGGCTGTCGCGCTTTCGAGCATTGGCGAACCCATGGGCTTCGGCGATCGCGCGCACTTTCGTCTTGGTCAGATCGCCCAAAGGATAAGCCGCGCGCGCCAATTGTTCCTGCGTCAGCGCGTAGAGAAAATAAGTCTGATCCTTGGCCTTGTCCGCGGCTTTTCGCAGAAGAAATCGACCGCTTTCCTCGTCTCTATCCGTGCGGGCGTAATGCCCCGTGACCAAGATATCGAATCCCAATGCTTCCGCTCGTTTAAAGAGTCGTTCGTATTTGATGTAACGATTGCAGTCGATGCAGGGATTCGGCGTGAGACCTCGCGCGTAGGCATCGGCGAACCGATCGATGACCTCTCTGCGAAAATCAGGCGCGAAATCGAAAATGTAAAATGGTATGCCGAGAGAGCGCGCGACGCGCCCGGCGTCCTCCGCGTCGTCGAGGGAGCAACACGGTCTGTCGTTGCGCTCGCCAACGTCGTCATTGTCGAAGAGTCGCATGGTGACGCCGACGCAATCATAACCTTTTTCCTTCATGAGCAACGCGGCTGCGGAACTGTCCACTCCTCCGCTCATCGCAATCAATGCTTTTTTTGCCATGACCGCTCACATGTTGAGCATGAACGCGCGGTTGCTCTCTTGCTTTTCTGCGAAATCCAAGAGATCTCGAAACGTGATCGCACTCAAGCGTTCCTTGACGGATTCATCCAAGGGATCGAAGACCAATGTGCGAATCGCCATCTCGATTTCCGGCGCGCTGCCCCCCACCGTGTCCTCCGGTTGCTCGGTCAGACCGAGTTCCAAGGTTGAAAGCGCCTCCCATACGGTGATCTTCTCAGGCGGTTTCGCGAGTCGATAGCCTCCCTTCGGCCCCTTGACCGAGATGAGAAGATTCACCTTTTTCAACTGCGCGAAGACCTGTTCCAGATAGATTTTTGAAATGCCTAGGGACTCCGCGATGGTGTTGACGGATACATTGGAGCCTCGCGCCGATTCTTTCGCGATGGTGATGACGGATGCCAACGCATATCTCCCCTTGACGGATATTCTCATGGATGCCTCATTTTCTGTCATTCGCGAACCCGAAAAAAGTTTGCCGCGCTGTTTTCGGCGGCGGTTCGCGACGACTGTCTTTCGATATTCCGATCGGCGTGTCACCGTTTTCAAAGGCAATCGGCGCGCCGCTTCGTTCCGTATATATCATACTGAAACAATGCGCTTTGGTCAAGGGCGCAACATCGAGTCGCTACCGCTCTCAATCGTTGGCGGAATTGACGGAAATCGTGCGCGTTGCGACTTTTTTTGTGAAGTATTCATCATGTTCAACGAACAGGATAGTCAGGTCATAGGCAAGCAGCAATTCTTCAATTTGTTCACGCGCATATATATCGAGGAAGTTGAGAGGCTCATCCCAGAGAAACAAGTGCGCGGGCTGACACAGACTTTTGGCTAAAAGCGCTTTTCTTTTTTGCCCGCTGCTGAACAGGGATATGTCCAAATCAAAAGCGCTGCGTTCTACGCCTAGATTAATCAGGATAGTGAGGAAGCGGGTGAGATCAATACCGGAATCTTGAGCGAAACTGCGCACGCTTCCGGACGGATTTGCCGTTTCCTGCGGAATATATGAAGTCAAAAGTCCGCTCGCTGTTTTGATTTCCCCGCAGTGAGGAATGGATTCTCCTGCAATCAGCTTGACAATGCTTGATTTGCCTGCGCCGTTATTGCCGGTAACAGCAATCCTTTCTCCGCGACCTATCCGAAGGTCGAAAACCTTATCCGACAAATATTCGATCTGCACATCGTTGATTTCGACGAGAGTTTCCGCATGGTGACGCAACGGTGTGAGTTTCAGTTCCCCGACGTTTTCGATATTTTTCAGCAGTTTCGACTTTTTCTCGATTGCATCGTTGCGGCGAGCCTCAACAGCTTTCGACCGCTTCATGAGTTTCGCCGCTCTGTGACCGATAAAGCCTCTGTCGACAGGCCCGTTTCCGTATTTTGACGCCTCAGTTTTTTTCGACCATTCGGCGGTATGCCGGGCCGCTTCTTGCATCTTGTTTACATCTTTTAAAAGTTGTGCCTTCTCGTTGCGTTCTCTGTTATTGCGTCGTCTGTTTTCTTCCGCCCAAGTCGAGTAATTACCGCCTAAGACGTCAATACCCGTTCTCCCTATTGAAACAATATGATCGCATAAAGCATCTAGGACAGAGCGGTCATGCGACGCGATAAGAAACCCCTTTTTCGAGCGCAAATATGAGACGACTGCGAGCGTGCCATCGGCGTCCAAGTGGTTGGTTGGCTCATCCATCAAAACAAAATCACCGTTTCCGATAAACAACGTTGCGAGCATGATTTTGGTTCTTTCGCCCGGACTGAGGGTTTCAAATGGCCTGAACAGCGTATCTTCCGATACGCCGAGCAGATTGAGTTCCCTGCACAATTCCCAAAATTCATAGACCGGGCATACGGCGTCTATCGCGTCCTGCGTGCTGAGGGAAGCGTCGGGGATGTCGTAAGGAAAGTACCTGAAACCGGTCGGGGATGATATTGTCCCGCCATGGGGCATTTCCCCTGAGTCGGCAAGCAATCGCATCAAGGTCGTCTTACCGCGACCGTTTCTTCCTATCAGGCCGGTACGCCAATCCGTATCCATTGCAAAACTGACATTATCGAAGACATTCTCAGTGTTTCCGACCCAGCCAAAGGTCAAATTTTCAATAGAAATCGCACTCATATCACAAAACCTCCATATACAAAAACATGACCGCAAGGAAATTCTCCAAGCGGTCTCATTTATCGTTATGATTCTTTGTCGTGCGATTGAGAGTGAACTTCCTTGACGTAAGCACGAAGCTGCAACTAAACTCGCCGTGCCTACCCTTATATATATGTCAGAAAGTTCTCTCCATTTTTTCGTCTCCCTGTCGACGGACGCTTTCTCCGATAAATCAAGTATAGCATAAATCGATGTCAAAAACCACCCTTTGCCCGTGTGACAAGGGTGTGACAGGGTGGTGTGTCAAGGGGACGTATAAATTGACACACTATGTGACTGTGTGCCAAGGGGACGCATAACCCGACTTTAACAGCAAACAGCGCAAAAACCCCCTGAGAATAAGGTATATCAAGGGAC
>JAIRTJ010000153.1 GCA_031254995.1 Eubacteriales Family XIII. Incertae Sedis bacterium | reverse complement strand
ATGTCTTCGACGTCGAACCCGAGATGCAGGATATACGCGCCACGGCTCTCGCGGGAGTGTCCTCTCTGACCGCATGGTTGAGATCCATCGGCATGCCTGTGACGTTGACGGAATTGGGCGTACCCAAGAACGAGATAAAGGACGCCATCGCGCGTACCGTCAAAAACACGGGCGGTCGAATCAGAGGCTTTATGGAATTGGACGAGGACGCCATCGCGAAAATCTACGAGTACGCTACGGACTAAAGTTCATAACTCCGCATTTATGATATGGCAACCGCCTCTTGCGGTTGTCATATCCTTTGTCTGCCGTGCGATTTTTTCGCCTGCGGCTTACCTGCGGCGAAAACGCACTCGGCCCTATCATAAATGACTCCGCTTACGCTCCGCATTTATGATATAATCTACACATGAAAAATTCGTTTCAGAAGAGAGTATTGATTTTGGCCTTGTTCGCGGGCGAGATCATGATGAAGAGCGGCGCGGAGATTTATCGGGTCGAGGACACCATCACGCGAATTTGTCGCGCGTGCCGCATAGATTATGTGGAATGCTTCGCGACGACGACGGGAATATTCCTCTCTCTGGACAGCGGCGCGGACGAAAGCGATATGCACACGTTCATCAAGCGCATCGAAGGCACGAACATCGATCTGTGCAAGATATCGCAAATCAATCTGTTTTCGCGCGTATTTACGACCACGGATCTCAGCATCGCGGACGGATTCGAGCAATTGCGCGAGATCAACGCCGCAAAACCTTTTCACGTGCTGTTTCGGATATTGGCCGCCATGTTCGTCGGCGCGTTTGTTACGCCGTATTACGGCGGCAGCGTTCCGGACATGATCTGCGCCGCGTGTGCGTCCGGTGTGAGTTATTGCATCGCTTTGGGCATCGAAAAACTTCATTTTCCGAGTTTTATTCGCATTTTCGTCAGCTGCGCGGGTTGCGCGTTGCTCGTTCTTTCCATGTCCTCCTTTGGACTCGGACACAGCGCCTCTCCCGTTTTGATCGGAGCCATCACCATATTCATGCCCGGCGTCGCCATCACGAATGCGGCGAGGGACATGCTCTCCGGCGATATGTTGTCCGGCGTCGCCAGATTTACGGAAGCGCTGATCGCTGCCATAGCCATCGCGGGAGGCATAGGCGCCATGATGAAGGTATGGTTTATTCTCGGCGGCGAAATCATCATGTGGGAACGCGCGGAATACAAACTTCCGTTTTTTCTGCTGTTCGGGTTCTTCACGGCGCTCGGATTTTGCATATTGTTCAACGCGCCGAAAAAACTCTTCCCGCTCATATGCTCCATAGGCGCGGTGGGAACGCTGTCAATGGCCGGCGGCGTTTCGATGGGATACGGGCCCGTGGCCTCCGCATTCATCGGCTCCTGCATCGTCGCCATCCTCGCGGAATGCGCATCCAGAGCGGGCCGAGACGCGACCACGGTATTCATCCTCCCCGGCATCATTCCCTTCGTCCCGGGATCGACTATCTTCCGAACGATGCAGGACATCCTGTCCGGAGATTTCGCATCCGCGACGACAAACGGCATCGAGAGTTTCGCGACAGCCGGCAGCATCGCCGTCGCCCTCATTCTCATCGCTTCCGTCGTTCGATTGTTTAACGCGTTGTTCCGAAGAATCGAGATGTTTCTGAATAAATAATACCGAGGCGACTCCCGAGAATCTAAGTTTTGCGACGCTCGGACGCGCGCATTTCATCGACTTTTTCTGCGTCCGCCGCCCTGCGCGACATGCATGCGCGTAAGCGCCTTGTTTAGGGATACCTTGGCCTTGAGTATCTCGGCCTCGTCCGTGTCCGCGCGCGAATGCGTTTTCAGCCAGTCTCTCGCGCTTTCCATATGGGATTTTGAACGCTCCACATCTATTTCGTTCGGCCATTCCGCGGAGTCGGTAAATATGGTGATCTCCGTTTTCACATCGATGAACCCTCCCGAAACAGCGCCTATTTTAAAATCCTTGCTGCCGGCTTCCTGTATCCATATCTCGCCGATGCCCAAGAGCTTACATGCCCAAGAGTGATTCGCCATGAATCCTTCGTCGCCCGTCAATGTGCGGACGATGACCAATTCCACGTCATTGTCGTAAAACAGCCGTTCAGGCGTAACTATTTCCAATCGAATGCTGTTGGCCATGCTTGCAAATCTCTTCCCTGTTATTTACTGTACTGTTAAAATTAAACAGTTGGTCTTTTATCTCCGCCCTAAGTCACGCTTCTCTTTTCGCGCGCTCTGTTACCTCGTCGATTCCCCCGGCAAAGAGGAACAGCGCCTCGGAGATATCGTCGTGCTTTCCGTCCAATATTTCGCGAAAACCCCGCACCGTCTCTTTGATCGGAATATACTTTCCGGGCGTGC
Source organism: Eubacteriales Family XIII. Incertae Sedis bacterium (assembly GCA_031254995.1). Lineage (GTDB taxonomy): Bacteria > Bacillota > Clostridia > Peptostreptococcales > Anaerovoracaceae > JAISGB01. The sequence continues at coordinate 1,767 of JAIRTJ010000153.1, read as the reverse complement.
CTGTGAAGGCTTCCGCCACGCTGAAAGGTTGAGAAAGAAATCTCTGTATCTTCCTCGCGCGACCCACGATAAGTTTGTCGGAATCGGACAATTCATCCATGCCGAGTATCGCGATGATGTCCTGCAGATCCTTGTAGCGTTGCAGTATCTCCTGAACTTCCCGCGCCGTATTGTAGTGCTCTTCGCCGAGGATGAGAGGATCCATGATCCGAGACGTGGATTCCAACGGATCCACGGCGGGATAGATGCCGAGTTCGGTGATGGCTCGCGAAAGCACCGTCGTCGCGTCCAAGTGCGCGAATGTCGTCGCCGGAGCCGGATCCGTCAGATCGTCGGCAGGCACGTAGATTGCCTGCACAGAAGTGATGGAGCCCCTTTTCGTAGAGGTAATGCGCTCCTGCAGAGCGCCCATCTCCGTGGCGAGGGTCGGTTGATAGCCGACGGAGGACGGCACGCGCCCGAGCAGTGCGGACACTTCCGACCCCGCCTGCGTGAATCGAAATATGTTGTCGATGAACAGGAGGACGTCCTGCCCCTCTTCATCCCTGAAATATTCGGCCATCGTGAGACCCGTGAGCGCCACCCTCATGCGCGCGCCGGGCGGTTCGTTCATCTGCCCAAAGACCATGGCGGTCTTCTCTATGACGCCCGATTCGATCATTTCGTAATAGAGGTCGTTGCCTTCCCTCGTGCGCTCGCCGACACCCGCGAACACGGAAATGCCGCCGTGCTCCCTCGCGATGTTGCTGATGAGCTCCTGGATGAGCACCGTCTTACCGACGCCCGCGCCGCCAAACAGCCCGACCTTACCGCCGCGCGTGTAGGGGGCGATGAGGTCGATGACCTTGATGCCCGTCTCAAACAGGTGGGACGAGGTGTCCTGATCCTCAAACGCCGGAGCGTCCCTGTGTATGGGGAAGTGCTCCTTCGTCTGTACGGGGGGTTTGCCGTCGATGTTTTCGCCGACCACGTTGAAGAGCCTCCCAAGCACTTCCTCCCCGACGGGAATCTTGATGGGGCCGCCCGTGTTCACGGCTTCCATCCCCCTCGACAGGCCGTCCGTCGACGAGAGGGCGATGCACCTGACGAGGTCGTCCCCGAGATGCTGCGCCACTTCCGCGACTATCGTGTCGTCGCCTTTTTCTATCGTGATGGCCGTAAGCAAGCTCGGGATGTTTTCCTGATCGAACTTGATATCCACGACCGGTCCTATGATCTGGTGAATGACTCCATTGTTCATCTCATGTTCTCCTTTGACGTACGCTTGTCGAATTATCCGTTCAGCGCATCCGCGCCGCTGACTATCTCAGTGATCTCGCTCGTGATGGCGGCCTGCCTCGCCCTGTTGTAGAACAGGTTGAGGTCGTCCATCTTCTCGCGCGCGTTGTCCGTGGCGTTCTGCATGGCGGTGCGTCTCGCGGTGTGTTCGCAGTAGGCGGACTCCTTCACGGCCTTGTATATGACTATCTCGAGGTACTTGGGCACGAGGTAGGCGAACACGGCCTTTGCGCTCGGCTCGTACTCGACCTCCATCGACTTCACCGCAGCCTGTCCTTCCTCGGCACCGTCGCCGGCGGCGGCCTCCACCGCCGCGGCTTCCTCAGCGGACACGCCAAATGGCAGCAGGCGCACGCTCACGGCACGCTGCTCAAGGGAGGAGCGAAACTCATTGTAAACGAGTGTGATACTGTCGATCTCTCCCGCTTCGTCCAGCCTCTTCACGGGCTCGCACACCTCCGTGACGTCGGCGAAGGTCACATCCTCGGG
>JAIRTJ010000137.1 GCA_031254995.1 Eubacteriales Family XIII. Incertae Sedis bacterium | reverse complement strand
GCACAACGAGCGTTCGACGGCGCCGAGATGCGAGCTGTGGTCCGTGATATGCTCATTGTCCGGATCGACCGTCACCGCCTCGGGCACGCTCAATCGCGAGGTTCCGCGAATCTTCACGTCGAACAGCTCATCCTTCCGCTTCGCGAGAGCCTTGTCCAACTCGACGACCTGTCCGGCGAAGGCTCCGTATTCCACCCAATCCCCTGACTTCACAGCCTTTACCGCTTCCTCGGGGGAAACCAATTTCCTCTTATATTCCTGCAGATAATCCACGGCAAAACCTCCCTGTCGTCTTTCGCTGCGCGGTTGCGCGCTCAGTCGATGAAATAACGCTCGTCCATCTCGGAAAAAGCGTCGTCGTTTCGTTCGATCGCGTCCAATATCCCCGTGATCTGCGGGAGAATCGAAGAGACGAAGTATTTGGCCGTAACGATCTTGCTCGCGAAAAACGCCTTATCCGCTTCGGAATTTCCGTCTTCCTTTTCCTTCTCGGAGGCGACCGCCGCCTGATCCAAGAGCATCCAAGCGACCGCGACATCCTCGGCGACGCCGAGATATGGCGTTGCCCACGAATAGGTCAGATATCCGTCTTCCTTCAAGCGGGATTTCAGCAGCTCCGTCACTTCGACAAAGCGGTCGACATGGCGCCCCGCATCCGCCGCGTATGAGGAAAGCGCATCGATTCCCTTTGCCTTCTCGATCGTCGCGCGGATTTCCGCGATCAAAGCCCCGAACGCGGCTCCTTCCTTCATAACGATCTTGCGCCCCAGGAGATCGTTCGCCTGGATGCCGTTCGTGCCCTCATAGATACTCGTGATCTTGCAATCGCGCGCCAATTGCTCCGCGTAGTACTCGCGGCAGTAACCGTAGCCGCCCATGACCTGAATAGCGGCTGTGCAGACGTCGAAACCCTTGTCGGAGCCTCCGGCCTTGCATATGGGCGTCAGTATCTCGACCAGATCGCCGTATCTCTTCTGTTCATCGGGGTCGTCGCAGACATCTTTCATATCCAAGCATTTCGCGGCAAAGAACAGGAGGGCCCGAATTCCCTCGGTGTAACTCTTCATGAACAGCAGATTTCGCCTGACGTCGGGATGCTCGATGATTGGGACTTGAGGACCAGTCTTTTGTCCGAAAGCCGCGCCCTGCTTGCGCTCTCGCGCGAAATCCAAAGCGTGAAGATACGCGGAGCCGCCCATCGAGATCCCTTCCATGCCGACCACGATGCGTTGCTCGTTCATCATGTGAAACATGGTGACGATGCCCTTGCAACGACCGCCGATCAGCTCGCCGACGCAATTGTCGTTGTCGCCGTAGGCCAGCGACGCCGTAGCGGAACCCTTCATGCCCATCTTGTGCTCGACGCCCGTGCATACGACATCGTTGAACTCGCCGAGACTGCCGTCGTCGTTCACGCGTATCTTCGGAACAATGAAACATGAAAGACCCTTCGTGCCTTCGGGATCGCCCTCGATTCTCGCCAACAGGATGTGTACGATGTTTTCCGTCAGATCGGAATCGCCCTGACTGATGAACATCTTGTTCCCCTTGATCTTGTATGTCCCGTCTTCATTCGGAATGGCCTTCGTGCGAATGGCTCCGACGTCGCTGCCGGCCTCGGCCTCGGTCAAATCCATGCAACCGCCGTACCTTCCCGACCAGATCGGTTCCAAATACTTGGTCTTCTGTTCTTCAGTGCCAAATATGTCAATGACCTTCCCCGCGCTGTGCGTGAGACAGGTGTAGACCATCAGCGATTGGTTTGCTGCGAAGAACAGCATCTGCGTCAGGTAGTTGAGCATCGTCGGCATCTGTTGCCCTCCGTATTCGAAGGACTCTCCGGGAGCGGTCCATCCTCCCTCGCAAAACTTTCCGTAGGCCGCGTGAAACTCGGGAGGAACCGTAACCGTTCCGTTATCGAAGCCCACGCCCGTCGCGTCCCCGCTCTCATTGATCGGGTAATACTCTCCCGCGGCCAATTTCTCGGCGGTCTTGATCGTCATTTCGACGATTTCGTCCGAATAATCCTCAAATCGTTCATACGCGAACAGGTCGGATATCCTCAATTGATCTCGTATGGCGAATTCGGCGTCTCGCAAATCCAATAGTTTATTGCCCATCACTTCCACCTCATTTCTTTTCGTAATCGTAGAAACCCTTCCCCGTCTTGCGTCCGTATTCGCCTTTCGCAAAATGCTCCGTCAAGGCGGGACTTGGTTTGTCGGCGGGATTTCCCGTCTCCCTGTAACGTTCCATGCCAAGATGATATTCCAGGTCAATGCCTGTCATGTCCAAGAGTTCCAATGGGCCCATCGGATGACCCAACGCGCCTTTGATCGCGCTGTCGATATCCTCGACGGAGGCGATTCCCTGATCCAAGAGATAGCACGCTTCTTTCGTAATGACGCTGAAGATGCGATTGCAAAGAAAACCGTAGATCTCCTTGTTGACCCTAGCGGGATTCTTGCCTAGCGCGCGACTGACCTCCATCACGGTCTCGACCGTTTCATCCGAGACGTGCGGCCCCTGAACGACCTCCACCGTCTTCATGATGAGCGCGGGATTGAAGAAATGCATATTGAGAACCTTGTCGGGGCGATCGGTCGCGTCGGCGATCTTCGAACTGACCAAATATGAGCTGTTTGTGGCTAAAATGGCGTGGGACGGAGCGATTTTGTCCAATCGGGCGAAGATCGAGCGCTTTACGCCGAGATCCTCGACGGCGGCCTCTATCACCATGTCCGCATCCTTCGCGCCTATCGCAATATCGTTTACGAAATTAAGATTATCGTCAACCAATTTGATTTGCGCATCCGTAACGCGTCCTTTCTCGCGCTGTTTCGCGAGCCAACTCTTCGTAAAATCCCGTGCGCTTTGCAGAGCTTCCTCCGAGGTGTCCGCGCAGAAAACCTCAAAGCCGGAGAGCGCCGCCAACAGAGCGATCTGTCGCCCCATCAGACCCGCGCCCACCGTACAGATTGTTTTTACTTCCATTTTTGTCGCGCCTCCTGTCGCTTGAATACGTTTTTTCGCCGAATACCGCAAAAATCATATTATGTCAAACGGATTGAAGTACGCTTCCCCGGTTCAATCCGCTTGATCGGACACCAAAGATACGCGCCAAAGACACACGTATAAGATCGGCGATCATACGGCGCAGACGGCAAAATCGGAAAAATGTCGTTCCGCGCTCAACAATCGCCGCAAAATCAATCATTATGAACTTGTCTTTCCAAAACCAATGTTAGCACAGTCGGAAACGCTTTGCAATATCCGGATTCGAATCGATCGAATCGGATTCGGTTCGGCGCTGAATCGCACAGCCCGGGAGAAATACTATTCCAGCAGGCGGTCGATCTTCGCGAGCAAAGCCTTTTCGTCTCCGTCGTTTTCGATGACGACATCGGCTCGCTTTCGCTTCTCCGAATCGGACATCTGCCTAGTCGCGCGCACGCGTATTTCCGCCTCGGTCAGTCCGTCGCGCGACGCGGCGCGGCGTATCCTGACGTCCTCGTCCGCGACGATCAGCC
>JAIRTJ010000107.1 GCA_031254995.1 Eubacteriales Family XIII. Incertae Sedis bacterium | reverse complement strand
ACTCATTGACGGATCCGCAGCATTTCGAAGAATACTCATTGGTCTCGGCCAACGTCATTTCCATGGACAATTCCAACACGTTCGACATCTTCACGATCGACATCGGCGAGGACTCCGGCGTGAAACGCAATTCCGTAGTCGTCTGCGGAGACGGTCTCGTCGGTCGCGTGCTCTCGGCGAGCAAGGAGACGTCTAAGGTCGTCGCCATCATCGACGAGAACAACAAGATCGGATTTCAGATACACAGGGGGCGGGATTTCCTCGGCGTGTGTTACGGCGACGGAAAGGGAGATCTCTCAGGTTATCTCTTGGATGAGAAGGCCGTGACCGAGGTCGGAGACGAAGCGCTCACGTCGGGTGTCGGAGGCATCTATCCCGCAGGTCTCGTCATCGGTCGAGTCACGAAGGTCGAAAAGGAAAACGACAGCGGCCTCTTGGAGATTTCGATCAGGTCATCGGTGTATTTTAAAGGCTTGAAAAAGGTGGCGGTATTGATATGAGCGTTATGAGATACTATATCGCAATACCCGTCTTTCTTCTGGCCTTTCTGCTCCAGACGACCGTCCTGTACAGCTATCCGATATTCGGTTTTGCGCCGAATCTGCTTCTGTGTCTCGTCGTCGTGTTTTCGTTCCTCTACGAAGAACATTACGGACTGGTTCTCGGCGTCGCCTTCGGCGCGTTGCTCGACATCTCCTCGTCGTGGTATTTCGGTGTGCGCGCGATCTCGTTCGTGTTGATATACGGCATCGTCTCCGTGCTTCGCAACATCTTCAATCATGAGAAACTGCTGCCGGACATGCTCATGGCCGTGATCGCGACATTGGTTGATTGCTTCTTCGTGTGGGCCGTCTATCGTCTCTGCGGCAGTCCGTCGAGCGTGATGAATACGGTGAGATCCCTTCCCGTTTTGCTCGTCTCTCAGACGCTCATCACCGGCGTATTCCATCTGCTCTTCGTGCGAAGCGTGATTCGGCATCGCCGCGACCGCAAAGCCGAATGGGAGGTGTACCTGTGAGCCTGTTTAAGAGCCGCAACAATATCCTGCTGATCTTCTTCATTGCGTTGCTGATTCTCTTGGTGATCAGACTCTTCATCATTACGGGCGTTCAAGGGGAGAGGTGGACGGTCGAGGCTGAGACGAACACGATCAAAAGCGTCTACACCGACGCTCCCAGGGGCGAGATATACGACAGGAACGGCGTGTTGCTCGCGGGAAACGTCCCGAGTTTCACGGTGACGTTTTCCCGAAATTCGATGTCAAACGACGATACGAACGCGTCCGTCGCAAATCTCATCGATATCTTGGAAAAACACGGCGAGACACTGATCGATAACTTCCCGATTTTGATCGCGGAGGACGGATTTTCCTACACGTTCGACGCGGATGTCGCCGTTTGGCTCGCGTCGCAGGAGTTGCCCGCGGACTTTACGGCGGAACAGGCGTTCAATGAGATCAGACGGCGCAACAACATCGAAGAGGGTTTGGATCGATTCGACGCGCAGGCGAAGCTGCTGGAGCAGGGTATCAACCCTCCGATCTCCGTCGATCGCATGGAATTTTCGCGCATCCGCGACAAGAAAAAATTCCTGAAACAATTTCAGATCGAAGGCGATCCGGACGCGCGCGCCGCTTTCGCGGCTGTCCGCGCGTTTTACGACCTCGACAAGAATCTGTCCGACGCGGACGCGCGCAAGATGTTGGCGGTCAGAAACGATCTGACCTCGCAGGGCTATCTGCGATATCTGCCGACGAAGGTGGCTTCGGGCATAAAACAGGAGACCGTGTTGGAGATCGAGGAACGGTCGCACGACTTGGAGGGCGTTTCCGTGATCACGGAGTATGTGCGCCGGTATCCGCAGGGCAATCACGCTTCCCACATCATCGGTTATATGGGAAAGATACTGGAGGAAAAGAAGGAAGAATATGTCGACGAACTCGGCTACAGGCCGACGGATCTCATCGGCTTGGACGGGATCGAGTCCTCTAAAGAGGACGTGCTGCACGGCGTCGACGGCGTGAAGCAGATACAGGTGAATTCGGCCGGAGAATTGATTAGGACCATCGGCGACGAAGTCACGGCGCAGAAGGGCAAGGATCTCGTTTTGACCATAGACCTTCGACTGCAGGAAATCGCGGAAGACGCGCTGAAACGCACGCTCGAAGGCATTCGCAGCAAAGGGTCGTTTTCGAGCAAATACGGCGACTACGCCTTTGTTGACTCCGCGCGCAAGGCGGAGACGGGCGCCGTTGTCATGCTGAACGTGAAGACGGGAGAGCCGTTGGCGATTGCCAGCTATCCCGACTTCGATCCGAATCTCTTTGCGGAGGGGATCAGTCAAGACGCATGGGCTTCTCTCCAAGTCTCAAACCCGAGGGATCCTCTATCGCCGCGTCCTCTCTATAATGTGGCGGCGAGAACGGCGGTGCAACCCGGATCTACTTTTAAACCTATGACGGCCGTCGCCGCGCTCGAATCGGGATTGACGTCACATCGGTCGCTCTTTGACGCTCATGCCGTTCAGATCGGCGACCATAAGTACAGTTGCCTCGGCAGCCATGGCAACGTGAATCTGTTCACTGCCCTGCAATACTCCTGCAATTTCTATTTCTTCGACGCGGCCAGCGGTCGAGATTGGTCGCGCGGAGGCGCGGATCTGGGATATGCCGATAACATCAGCATAGACAAGATCACCGAATACGCGCAACAGTTCGGACTCGGCGTGAAGTCCGGCGCGGAGATCAGCGAGACGATTATCGAGGCACCCAACGCGGCGAAGAAGATGGAGACCACACAGTCCCTGTTGCGCAATTATCTGACGGGGCAATCGGAATACATCTTCAACGAGGAGATATTGGGAAACTATGAGCAGCTGACGGCGAACATCGACAAGATCGTGAGTTGGATGCCCGAAAATCCCAAGCTCGGCGATATCAAGTCTCGCATGTTGGGATTGGGAATCCGCGAAGACGAGGCGACGCGCGTCGCAGAGGAATGCAAGTACACGTATTTCAATTATGCGGAATGGACCATAGGCGACACGTTCAATATCGCTATAGGGCAAGGCGAAAATGCCTTCACGCCCTTGCAGATGGCGAATTATTACGCCACGCTGGGCAACGGCGGAGTGCGCAATTCGCTGAGCCTGATCAAGGCCGTGGAAGGCGAGGGCGAAGCGGAGCGACCCGCCGGAGAGCCTGCGAACATCAGCGATGTCCAACACCTGAAGGACATCATCACGGGTTTGCGTCGCGTGGTCACGGGCGGTACGCTCGGCAGGGGCTTTTCAGGACTTCCCGTAGAGGCCGTGGGTAAGTCCGGCACCGCGCAGAGATCCGGTTACGTGAACCCGCCGGATGAGGTCGCATATGTGCGAGAACATCTGCCGGGAATCAATTCCAAGCTCGAATGGACTGCCGTGGAAGCGGAAATGCAGCGACTAATGCGCGAGTATCCTCGCATCTACGACAATCCCAATACAGCGGTGCGCAAGGCCGTGATGAATCTCTCGGGTCCGGGCTTCAACTCGGAGCGCATCGACGCATACAAGAGTTCTTACGAGGATTTTTCATGGATCGTCGGTATGGCGCCGGCCAACGATCCCGAGATCGTCGTCGTCTGTCTCATCGTGCAAGGCGGCAGTTCCGCAAACGCCGCTCCGCCCGTGCGCGAACTGATCGGACGTTACTTTGAACTCAAGGCCGCAGATGAGGCGGCCGGCTCGGCAATGGATTACGACGCCTTTTTCGACGAGGATCATAACGCTGACGCGCCCTACGCGAGCGCGGTCACGGGCGAGACAGTCGATAAAGGAGGGCAGTGATGGGGAGAGTCGTGCTTATCGCATCGGGCAAAGGCGGAGTCGGAAAATCCGTATGCGTGTCCAATTTAGGAGCCGTCTACGGTGAGCGCGGCCTTAAAGTCGCCCTCGTGGACATGAACATCGGCCTTCGAAATCTGGATATCTACATGGGGCTTGAAAGCAGGGTGATCTTCGATGCCGCCGACGTGTTGGACGGGGTCGTCACCGCGAAAAAGGCGATGGTGCGCGACCGAAGATTTCAAGCGCTCTATCTGCTTGCCACCACGCAGAAGAAGGAAAAGTTCCGAGCCGACGCAAAGGATGTCTCGGCCTTGTACGGCTATCTTCGCGAGAATTTCGATATCGTGCTCGTCGACGGACCTGCGGGCATCAACGACGAGTTGAAGTTGGCGGCGACCGACGCGGATGTCGCAATCATGGTCACCACTCCGGAATACGTATCGTTGCGGGACGCGGACATGGCCGAGCAGACGTTGCGCAAATCGGGGATTCGAGACCGCGTCTACATCGTCAACAAGGTCAACAAGGTGTTTTTCAGCAGCGGGATACTGCCAACCGTGGAGATAATCACGTCGATGATGAAGATCCCCCTGCTCGGCGTCGTGCAATACGACGACAACATCCATCTGTCCGCGAATTGCGGGATACCAATCGTCTATCAGAAGGAAAACTACATCGAACGCAATTTCAACAGGATCGCCGATCGTCTGCTCACCTATTGACGCGGCATGAATCTTACGATCGCGGGGGCAGGGGCTCAGTCTGAATGTATTTGTAGGTGCGCGCGCGACTTCGCACGCCGATGCCAGAGATGAGTCCGATCGCAATCATGTTTACGACGACGGACGAACCCCCTGCGGACAAGAATGGCAATGTGATGCCGGTGATGGGCATCAGACCGATGGTCATGCCTATGTTCTCAAATATCTGAAACCCGAACATGCACAAAAATCCGGCCGCGACCAAGGCGCCGAAATCCTCCTTTGCGTCGGCTATGATTCGCCATATGCGAATGATCAAGAACGCGTAGAGCAGAATGACGACGACGCCGCCTACGAAACCCAATTCCTCGCAAATGATCGAATAGATGAAATCGGAGTCCTGCACGGGGAGAAATCCGGACTCCTTGATCGTGCCTTGGCCGAGTCCCTTGCCGCGCAGGCCGCCGCTGCCGATGGCGACCTTGGACTGCGTCATTTGATAGGTCGCTTCGATGCTCGTATCGTCCGGATGCAAAAATGCCTCAAACCGTTCTTTTTGATGAGGCGCCATAAACCGGTATATGATCGGTATCATGAGGACAAATGCCCCCGCCAATTTCAGGAACAGACTGCCTTTCAGTCCCGCCGCGAATATCATGCCGACGAAGACGACGCTCATGACGATGCCCGCGCCCATATCGATGTATGTGACCAATCCGATGATCGGCGCCGCGAAAACAAAGGCTGACAAAAAACTCTTTAATGTAAACAACGTCTCTCTGCGGCGGCTGAGATAGGCCGCCATCGCGATCACAAAGGTGATCTTCACCAATTCCGAGGGTTGCATTGTCGTGATGCCGAAGAGATCGACCCAAGCCTGCGAGCCGTAGACCTTGATGCCGAAGCCCGGTATGAACACGGTCAGCTGTATGAGGAGCGAAAGGGCGTAAAAACCCCACATGAACCGCTCGAAGCTCGCGCTGTCGACGGCTATGGCCGCGATCATGGCGACGAAGCCGATGCAGAAC
>JAIRTJ010000078.1 GCA_031254995.1 Eubacteriales Family XIII. Incertae Sedis bacterium | reverse complement strand
GCGGGCAGGCGGAAGCCCATAGATTCATAGACAGGTTGCAAATTTTCTCACTGCTCGCAAATGTCGCAGACGTGAAATCCCTGGTCATCCATCCCGCGACCACGACGCATTCCCAACTCAGCGCAGAAGAACTCCGGGAGCAGGGCGTCCATCCGAACACCGTGCGCCTGTCCGTCGGAACGGAGAATGTCAAGGATCTCATCGCAGATCTGGAACAGGCATTCAACGGCTGACGCGGGCGTTCCGTCGTCGCGATCCGCGTGCGTTGCGCGAAGCGGCGAGCCGAAACACGGCACAATTTTGACCATGCCTCCTCTCAGGCGCCGAAAATCCGCTTTGTCGGATTTTCGGTTGCCTATTTTCTGCTCTTCACAGGCAACTGCGCTAAAAGCACGGCGGCAAACATGAGGGCGCATCCGAGTCCCTCCCTGCCCGTAAGGCGTTCGTGCAGAATGAGGAATCCGCCGACGACGCTGAACACCGCCTCGAGGCTCATGATGATCGAGGCAGCCGACGGATTCGCGTATTTCTGACCGACGGCTTGCAATGTGAAACCCGCGCCCGTGGAGAGTATGCCCGCGTACAGTATCGCAGGCAGGATCGAAACGATGCCGGAAAGATTGAAACCTCCCGAAACGAAGAATCCGTCGAAAAGCAACGAGCAGATCATGCTGCATACGCCCGACGTCGCGAATTGAAACACGCAGAGCATCATCACGTCCGATTGGGACAGGGCAGGCACATACTTGTCGACCGCGAGGATGTGCACCGCCCAAAACATCGCGCCGATCAGGACGATGAAATCGCTCACTTGGAAGCTGAGATCCGCCGTAATGCAGAGGAAATACAATCCCATCGCCGCGACGGCCACACTGACCCATGTGTTCCAGTGCGTCTTGTGCTTCAGAAATATCCCCAATATCGGCACGAGTATAATGTAGAGCGCCGTCAAAAATCCGGCTTTGGACGCGGTCGTGACGACCAATCCCACCTGTTGAAAATTGCCCGCGACAAACAGAATGAGGCCGCAGACAATCCCGCCCTTCAATACGTATTTCATCGGCGGTTTCGGAATCCGTTCGGCTTCGGGCGTTCCTTCTTCCGTTTGCGAAAGCGGGAGACTTTCTCTCTTGTCTTTTCGATCCGAGGCCGCCGCGTCTCGCAATTTGCGTGCCTTGCCGTTTGTCCGCGCGTTGCCGATGCGCGCGACGAGCAACAGGGTCGCCGCTCCGAGCAACATGCGGAGACCCGAAAAGAGAAACGGCCCCACATGCTCCATGCCCGCTCGTTGCGCCACAAAGCCCATGCCCCAAATAAAGGCCGTCAATGTCAAAATAAGCGTTGATTTTATTGTATTATTCATCTTCAGTCACACTCCTTGAACGTCTGTTGTGGATTCACTTTATCATATAATGCCGCAAAAATCCAATTGCTCGCGCTTGATTTTTATCCAAAATCATGTTTGAATGTTACTGAGGAATTCGATCAAATCGCGCGGTGACAGGGCGAACGAGGTTTGCGATTCCGGAATTCAAACTTGTGCATTGCTTACGGAGGAAAACATGTCAAAAAAGATTTTGATCTTGGGCGTAGGAGCTCAAGGTTCGACGGTAGCCAAGCGCATGAACGAGGAGCCGAATGTTTCGGAGATCGTCTGCGCGGATTATGATCAAAAGGCTGTGGATGCCTTGGTCTCGGAATTGGATAAGGCTACGGGTGCGCGCATCGATGCGCGCAACAAGGATGATATCGTCGTTGCGGCGCGCGACGCGGATTTGATCGTCAACGGTCTGCCGCTCGCGTGGCACGGGAACGTGTTGGAAGCCGCCTTGGAGGTCGGCGCGAATTATCAGGATTTTGCGGCGACGGACGCCTTGGCGGAGGATTGGATTGACAGCATTCGCATCCTGTACGATGTGTACGGGCCCAGATTCGCGGCGATCGACAGGACTGCCGTCGTCGGGACGGGCTCCGCGCCCGGGTTGATCTGCGCCGCTACGCGCCGGGCTGTGCGGGAATTGGACGTATGCGACACCATCAACAATCTCGTCTTCGAGGGCGTGGAAGCTAAGAGGTTTTTGCCGTTTTGGTGGTCGCCCGTCACGGCGCTCAGCGATATGAGCGAACGCGCCTACGCGGTCAAGGACGGCGAATTGATTCGCACGGAACCGTTCGATCTCCCGATCAAACGATTCTACGATTATATGGGTTTGGACGCTTCGATCACGCTTACGGAGCATTGTCATGACGAACCGGTGCATTATTGGTTCAACAGGGACGCGTATTTCAAAGGCGCGAAGAACATCAATTTCAAATACGGCGGAGCCGGCGCGGACTTCGCGAAGCCGCTTTATCGCGCGGGACTTCTCTCGAAGGAGCCGGAAGATGTCGCGGAGGGAGAGGCGATTCCTTTCGATCTCGTGTTGCGCCATGTGCCCCCTGCTCCCAAATACAGGGACGAGATCCGGACCATTTTGGACGAAGGTCTTGTATCGGACACAGGTTGCATGGTCGTCGAAGCCTACGGGAAACGAAAAGGGGAGGATGTTATGGTCGAAACCCACGTGCTCGCCCCGGGCTTGGCCGAGTCGTTTGATCGCGCGGGCATCACCGCGGAAATGTATCTGACGGGGCAGGGCGGCGCGCTGTTCACGAAGCTGTTTGTCGAGGACAGATACACGCAGAGAGGCCTGATCTCATCGGACATGCTTACGGACGAGCAGGTCGATTGCTATTTTGAGTGGGCGGCGCAGTTGGGAATAGAGTTGAAGACGGAGATTAAGAGGGTTTGAAAATCCGCTGTTGCGGAGACATGGTAAGGGCGGCGTTAGGCCGAAGCGACTGCAGACAAACCCGGTCCCGTCGCCCATGCACGGCAGTCGGTCGCGGAGAAGAGATGATTTCATCGGCATCTGTCCGCGACTGTGAAGGTAAGGAGTGTGCAAAAATATGATTTTGTCGGATTTGCTTGAGAAAAACGCCGAGCTCTTCGGCGATGATACGGCGCTTGTCGAATTAAATCCAATACACGACGATGCGAAAAACCTCAGTTGGCAGGAATACGAACTCGTTGAAACAGGGCACGCTTCCCATTACAGGAGAGAGTTGACATGGCGGGAATTCGATGAGAGAGCAAATCGTTTCGCGCGCATGTTGGCTGACAAAGGCGTCAGACAGGGGAACAAAGTCGCCGTATTGCTCATGAACTGCATAGATTGGTTGCCCATTTATTTCGGGATTTTGAAATCCGGAGCCGTCGCCGTTCCTCTGAATTTCAGATACACGTCGGAGGAAATCGCCTATTGCCTGAATCTGTCCGACGCGACGACGCTCGTGTTCGGACCCGAATTCTTGGAACGCGTCGGCGTCGCTCGGCGCGAGCTTGCGGGCATTCGCGAATATATTTTCGTGGGCAT
>JAIRTJ010000120.1 GCA_031254995.1 Eubacteriales Family XIII. Incertae Sedis bacterium | reverse complement strand
ACATCGCAACGCTAATTCGCGAAGACAGTGTTTTTAATCGTGAAATACAAAAGTTAGTGCGACCCCCGATTCTCAAAATTCGCGCAGAGGATCGCACTTACTTTGTCAACTGACCGAATTTCGACCGAATTTCGATAATTCGAGTACAGCTGAATTGCCGCGCGATCGACGATATCGCTTGCGGACGTCGTCGATCGCGCGGCGTTTGACTTCGCGCGGCGCATCATCTATAATCTTATTCATGGGGAAAGAGATTGTCAGGTTTATCAAAGGATTCGTCATCGGCGCGTCGATGCTCATTCCGGGCGTAAGCGGCGGTACGATGGCCATCATCTTGGGTATCTACGATGAATTGATCGGCGCCGTAAGCAATATTCGGAAAACTTTTAGGCAAAGCGCGCTTCTCTTGCTGATCTGCGGCGCGGGGGGCGGCGCGGGCATATTATTGCTCGCGGGATCCATGCTCAAAATCGTAACGCAAGCCCCCGTCCCTTCGATGTATTTTTTTATGGGCGCGATCATCGCGAGCATCCCCCCGCTGTTCAAACGCGTGACGCAACCTGTCGCTTCGGAGCGGCCGGATATCATCCTCGACGGCATCGTCATCGAACGGAATGCGCAAAAGGCGCGGTTTCGTCCCGTCAACATCCTTGCGGCACTCGCCGGAGCGGCGATCGGCGTAGGTCTGAAATTTCTGCCGACGGGACTTATTCCGACCCCGGACGATCTGAGCTTCAAGGCTTTTATCGTGCTGTTTTTCGCAGGCATCGTCATCGCCGTCGCGCTGATCCTGCCGGGTATAAGCGGCAGTTATGTATTGCTCGTATTCGGCATGTACGACGTTACGCTCCTCGCCATTAAGGAAATCAATATCGCGTATCTCGCTCCGCTCGCGATCGGCGCCGTCGTAGGAACCTTCGGCACGGCAAAGGGCATCGACAGTCTCATGCGCAAACGCCCGCAGTTCATATTCATGCTGATCATCGGTTTCATGTTCGGCTCGCTATATCAGATCTTCCCGGGATTGCCCTCGGGAATTGAGATCGCCATCGCCCCCGCGACTTTCATCGCGGGTTTCCTCATAATATTTTTTGCGGTTTCCTATCGTAAGGACGATAAAGACACGCGCGGAACAAACGTTCGATAGCGGGAAACGTTTTGTCGCCGCGCGATAAGCAACTCAGCGACGCTTCGTGCGGTCGCGAGCCATGGATTTATTCATGATATGCGCGTTCGCTCAATTGAAGTAGCGGAACACGCCTTTCACCAAACCGAGTATTTTGACGTCGTTCACGATGATGGGACTGAGCGCGCTGTTCTCCGGTTGCAAGCGAACGCGACCGTCTTCCTTGTAGAAGGTCTTGACAGTGGCCTCGCTCTCAAGTCCGTCCAACATCGCAACGACGATGTCTCCGTTGTTCGCGGTCTCCTGTTGGCGGACGAGAATCAGATCGCCGTCGAATATTCCCGCATCCACCATGCTGTCGCCGTGTACGGTTAACATGAAATTCATGCCCTGAACGTAGGCCGCAGGTACGGGGAAACTCTCCTCGATATTCTCGATGGCCGGAATCGGCGAACCCGCCGCGATCTTTCCGACGATGGGTATATTCAGGATATCGACGCGTTCCGAGGAGACGTTGCTCCTGTCGTCGCCCGATTCCGCTGACCTCTCGGTGAGCATGAGAGCCCTCGGTTTTGCGGGATCCTTTTTCAGCCAACCTTTTTTTTCTATTCGCTCGATGTCCTTGTGTACTGTGGATGTCGATTTGATCCCAAGCGCCGTGCAGATCTCGCGCACGGTCGGGGGATAACCCTTTTTCGTGAGTTCTTTCTTCATAAAATCGAGAATCTTCTGTTCTCTGGGTTTGAGCTTGTCCATTGCGCAGCCCTCCTTTTGCAGTTAACTATATCACGTTGCGAACAAAAAGTAAACACCCGTTCAGTTTTTCGCAAGAATTTACGCGGATAGCTTGGACGGTTCTGTCTATCACTACCGGGATCAATTGGATCATGAAGTGGATGGCGTATGTGTCGTGCCGATTGGGTGTTTGCGAGATTAATTTTTATCGCTCCTTTCCAATGAAGGCTTGACGCGACAAAAATATACGCTTGCGAAGATAAAACAGAAATCTTCGGCGCCGAAAAAAAACAGACTCGTCGCGTGACGGACGAGCCTGTTTGGAACGTTTTCGGCGGCTTATCGCGATCAGATCATCGTGTCGACCGAATCAAGGACTCGGTCGAAGATGTCGATGGCCGTGCGCAGTTCCTCCTCCGTGATGATGAGGGGCGGCGCGACCATTATGCCGCTCTCGTTGTTGTAGGAAGCGAAGCCCTCTTTTTTCAACATTCCCATGATCTTCGCCATGGTTGCCGCGTCGAGCGGTTCCTTCGTCTCCTTGCTCTTGACCAATTCGACTTGAGCGAACAAGCCGATGCTTCGGGATTGTCCGACGCTCGGGTGCTTTCGTTCGATGGCGCTCAGCAACTCGCTCAGGACTTTGCCGAGTTTCGCGACGTTGCTCGCGATATCCAAGCGCTCGTATTCGTCGATGGCCGCGATCGCGCAGGCGCAACCCATGGGATGCGCGGAATAGGTGAGGCCGTTGAACATCTTGTTGTCGTCGTAAAAATCCGCGATTTCCTTTTTCACGATAACGCCGCCCAACGGCACATAGCCGCAGGTAGATCCCTTCGCGAAGGTGACGATATCTGGTTTTATGTCAAACTGATGAAAGGCGAATTTCGTACCGGTCCGATAGAAGCCGGCCATGACCTCATCGCAGACCAAGAGAATGCCGTATTTGTCGCAGAGCGCGCGGACGCCGGGCAGATAGCCTTTCGGCGGAACCAATACCCCATTGGAACCCACGACGGTTTCGACGAAGATGCCGGCGATGAGATGCGAGCCTTCGTCGACGATGCGCGACTCGAGGATGTCCAGGTAATAGGCCGTGATGTCCGCCTCGTCCTTGAACGCCACCTGCGCGGGCGCGCGATAGGGATAGGGGCCGTCGAAGTGATAGAATCCCGGAACGCCGGGCTCCGCGATGAATCTGCGGGGCTCTCCCGTCAGTTCGGAAGCGCCGAAGGTCGCGCCGTGATAAGATCTGTACATCGAAAGAAATTTCCATCTGCCCGTGAAGGCTTTGCACATCTTCAGGGCGTTTTCATTGGATTCCGCGCCCGCATTCGTGAAGAATATTTTGCCGCCCTCAAACGCGGGTCCGGCGAATTCGATGAGCTTCTTCGCGGCCTCGGAACGCACGTCGATGGCGTAGCCCGGGCCGATGAACGGTATCTTGTCCGCTTGGGTCTTGATCGCTTCCACCAACGCCTTATTCCCGTGTCCAAGGTTTGAATTGACCAACTGCGAGCTCATGTCGTAATACTTGTTTCCGTCCTCGTCCCAGAAGCATATGCCTTCGGCCTTGGAAATGACCGACGGATTGAGATTCCTCTGGGCCGACCATGAGTGAAGATTGTATTTTTTGCTCATTTCGCTGTATTTGCTCATTTTTTGCCTCATTTCCTGCGTTGCGGCGAGGGATCGCCGCTTGCGGAAACGCGTTTCTCTCGAAAAACGTTCCCGCCTCGTTGTAACGAATCGCGATCTCGCGCTGACTCAGAACGCTTTTCTGATCTTTTCGCTGAACAATTCATCGTCCGTCGGTTGCCAATTCGGTATTTCGCGACTTACGTAGACGAAATTCAGCAAATCCTTCCACGTGGCGTTGTGGGAGATGCTGTTGTGTCCCCATGTGCCGCAACCCAATGTCATGGATACGGGGTAGCCGCAGGTCCAGCTGCCGCTGTTTGTCAGCGATTGCGGTTGATTGACGACGATCTTGCAGACGGGAATGATCTCGCCCATCTTCGTGACGCGCTCGTCCTTCTTCGTGTGGATGCTCACGGAATGCCCTTTGCCTTGATAATCGAGTATTTTCAACATTTTCTGCAACGCGTCTTCAAAATCCTTTGCCTTGCGTACGCCGGCGACGGGGGAGAGCTTTTCGCCCGTGAACGGGAAATCGTTGCCGTAGCCGCCGTTTTCCTCGACCATGATCACGCGCGTACCTTCCGGAACATCCACATTTGCGAGGCGCGCGATCTCGGTTGCCGACTGCGCGACGATGCTTCGGTTGAGGTCGTGGTTTGCGGGGGTTTCCGGCCAGACGGTCTTGAGCACCTTCTCCTTGTCCGGGCTGTCCTCCTTGATGAGTACGGCGCCCGCCTTGGCCATCGCTCCGGCCCATTTGTCGTAGACCGCTTCCATTACGATAATATTGTTCTCGGTCGAACAGGATGTCGCGTTGTCAAAGCTCTTGGAGCGCGCGATCATGTCCGCGACCTTGTCGAAATCCTCGACCGTCTCGTCGACGATGCAGACCACATTGCCCGTGCCCACGCCGATGGCGGGGTTGCCCGATGAGTAAGCCTGACGAACCATGGGCGTACCGCCCGTGGCGAGAATAAAATCGACCTGCTTCATGAGCTGTTGGCTTGATTCCAGCGATACGTATTCGGGATCGACGGCCTGCACGAGGTCGACGGGCGCGCCGAATTTCTCCAACACCTCGCGAATTCGTTCGGTCACGGCCCAATTCGTCTTTCTCGCCTTGGGGTGGGGCGCGAGAATGATGGCGTTTCGCGTCTTGATCGCCATGAGCGCTTTGACGACCGGCGTCGCCTCGCCGTTGGTCACCGGCATGATCGCGCCGATGACGCCCATCGGCCGCGCGTAGGTGTCGATGCCCGTCTCCTTATTGCTGTCGATCAGTCCGACGGATTTCTTGCCCTTCATCTGGGCGAAAGCGCCCTTGACCTTGCCGTACATCTTCAGCTGTTTATCCTTCGCGACGCCCATGCCCGACTCCTCGACCAACATTTCCCCGAATTTGAGCGCGGTCTCCGGAACGGTGAGCGCGTAGGCGATGGCTTCGGTCAATTCGTCGACCTTCTCCTGCGAGAATCCGTCGGCGATCTTTTGGGCTGCCTTTCCCTTCGCGACCAGCCCCGCTATATACTCCTCATAATTGATTGACATGGAACTACCTCCTTTGGAACTGCGATGCGTTTCATTTTATGATAATAAAAGCAATAATCGTGCCGGAATCGGTTGCGATCCGTCGGTTTTTCGCGAGGCTCGCGGGGACGCGGCGCGAACGCGCGGCGTCCCCCCAAAATCATTGCAATCTCGAAGTTTTTGTATCGTCTCGCGTCAAGATGCGCGTGCGCGCGCTTCTGCGCGAGAAACGATGGCGCAACGAGGAACATTCGGTGCGATACAAAAATGAATCACCGACCGAGAGCCTTCGATGCTTAAAGAATGAGGATTTTTGATCGCGGTTCAGTGAAAAGGTTGATTCTTAAAGATTTTCCGAGCGATGCAATTTTGTATCGCCGATGCAATTTCGTATCGCAATCGACGGCGCGCGAATACGCTTTCGGAGGGGAAAGGCGGCCGCGCGTTTACGGTATGTCGTATTTTCGCATCTTGCGGACGACGGTCGGTTGCGCGACGCCCAGAGCCTTCGCGACGGCACGCGTGGAGCCGTACCGTTCCCTCGCCGCGAGCAGTATGGATCTCTCCGTCTCCGCGAGCGCGCCTTTCAAGCCTCCGGCGCTGAGCTTGGACGGATTTCCCGCGAACGAGGCCGGCGGACCGTCCTCCCGCGTCTTCGCCGCGTCGCGAATGCGATTCAAGATGAAGAGCGGCAGATTGTCCGGATGTATGGTCGCTTCATTAGTCGTAATCATGAGACGTTCGACGATGTTCTGCAGCTCGCGGACGTTTCCCGGCCAGTCGTATTCCGTCAGGAGAGCCAAAGCGTCGGGCGTCATCTCCTTGTGGTCGTTCATGCGAATGTTGTACATGTTGAGAAAATGGGCGATCAGCGGCGCGATGTCCGCGATTCGCTCCCGCAGCGGAGGTACGTGAATCGGTACGACGTTCAGGCGATAATAGAGATCCTCGCGAAATTGCCCCTCGCGCACCAGCGAGAAGAGATTTCGATTGGTCGCGGAGATGATGCGCACGTCTATGGGAATCGGCTCGACGCCTCCCACGCGGGAGATGGCGCGATCCTGGATCGCTTGAAGAAGTTTCACCTGCAATTTGACGGGAAGTTCGGATATCTCGTCCAAAAATACGCTGCCCTTATCCGCGGTTTCAAACAATCCCGCCTTGCCCTGTCTCCCGCTTCCCGTAAACGCGCCGCCTTCGTATCCGAACAATTCGGATTCGATGAGGTTCTCGGGGATGGCGCCGCAGTTGATCTTGACGAAGGGACCGTTCTTGCGAGGACCGTTTCGGTGCAACAATTCCGCGATAACGCCCTTGCCGACGCCCGATTCTCCGCTGATCAGCACGGTGGAATCTATCTCGGCCAATCTCCCGGTCAAACGCAGAACCTCTCTCATCTCGGGGCTCTGCGCAACGAAGTCGTCGGCGACAAACCGTCCCTCGTCCTGCAGGCCGCTCAAGGTGTTCTGGACGAATTCCAACTCGTTTTGCAGATTGATGAGTTCCGTGATGTCGCGGGACGTGCTGATGATCAGCGAAAGACGGCCTTCTTCGTCGAAGATGGGAGTTCCTGTCGAGAGAATGCGCTTTCCGTCACGGTTTTGGTGTACGACGTCCGCTTGTTTTCCGGACTCGATGACGAGTCGCGCCACGGAAGGAGTGAACACGCCCTCGCGTTCGAGTTGAGCGATATTCGTTCCGATGACCTCGTCTCGGCTGATCTTGTAGAGATCTTCGCAGGCTCGATTGAGCCACAGCGCATTTCCGTTCGCGTCGTCGATGAAGATCGCGTCGTCAACCTTGTCCAGTACGCCGTAAAGATCGGATTCCGATAATGAGATTTGTCCCTGTGCCCTCATGAAGAAAAATCGCCTGCCTTTCCGCGCGAACCGCGCCGCTCACATGTTCTGCTTTTTGATTCCCGCGGCTGCGACGAGATTGAGGAGCGATAGGACGCCTGCGATGACGAACACGTATTCGGGACCCCACGCGTCCCAAACCATGCCGCAGAGATAGGAACCGACGATGGCGACGACGTGGTCGATGGCCATGCCCAACGAGAGAGAGGGCGTGACATCCTCCGGCGTTATGGCGACAGAACGCATGTAGATCGCCCGCGTCATGTAGAATTGCGCGGACATTCGGTCGACGATGTTCAGGAAGTAGACGGCCATCATCGCGAGGCCCGTGAGCATGACGACGTTTTCGTTAACCCACTTGCTGAGGAATCCGTACGCGATGTATACGGCTATGAACGCGAGGGCTTCGATCATCATGATCTTGCGGACGCCGAATCGATCGATGAGTCTTCCGACGAGCGGAATGAAGAAAATTCCAATAAAGGAGCCGATTACCGCGAGGATGGAAATGGTGTCCGCCTTGAAATCCAACAGTTCGATAAGGACCCAAGGGCTGAACACGATCATGATCTGCTTCCGCCCGCCGAACAGGGCGCAGATGATGTAATAGCGCAGGTACTCCTTGCGCCAAATCAATTTGACGCGTCTGTTTTCCTCGGTGAGAATGGGATCGGTGATGCGGCTGAGCCAAAAGAGCAGGACGCCGACGACGAGAAATGCGAGCGCGCTGGCCAGAAACACGAGGACGGGCGTCTCGAAATCGAAAAATCCGTAACGAAATCCGAAAAACGTCATGATGCCCGCGATCATGAGAAAGGCCATGCGCACGCTGTTGAATCTGCCGAGCACGCGGCCCATGTTCTCCCGTTTCGCGAGGGACAGACCGATGCTGTCTCCGAGGGGGATGTACATGTGTTGCCCAAGGGAATAGACGAAGATGAATACGAGCATGACGCCGAAGCTCGGGTGAAAGCAACCCAAGACGACCAAACCGAGCGCTCCGAGCAACTGCGCGATGACGGCTGTCTTGATGTCGCCGAGGAACGAAAAGGCCGCGATCACGAAGATGGACAATATGCCCGGGAGTTCGCGAGGCAATTCGATGAATCCGCGTTGCTGCGCGCCGACATCGTAGGCGTCTTTGAAGTAGTTTGCCATAATCGCGTCGCTCAGTCCAAGCGAAATGCCGACGAACGCTGACGCGACGATGAATACGATAACGGCTTTGCGCGTATTTTCCTTCAAGCTATACCTCTCTCAGCCTATTGCCGTTCGCTTTTTCCCGGGAGAATCATCTGCGGAGTCAAGGGGAGACGCGACGAGGCGTTTCCCCTGTTTTCTCTGTGGCGAGGCACGAGGGATTCGAACCCCCAACCGACAGATTCGAAGTCTGCGACTCTATCCGTTGAGCTAGTGCCCCAAAACGATAGGGAGGCGTTCCCTCCGATATCGTTGAAAGTATAGCACATCCGGGGCGGGGCGCGCAACCCGAAAGGAGAAAAATCTCGCTTTCGGGGGACTCTGTTCTGAGATATTCGGGGATTTCAAATAGCGATGTCCGGTGCGGGCAGCGGCAGGACGGCGGTAAATCGCGAGCCGACGCCTTCGCGACTCAGCACCTCGATGTGTCCGCCGTGTCGCTCCGCGATCCACTTGGCGATGGACAGGCCCAGTCCCGCCCCGCCCGTATCTCTGGCTCGCGATTCGTCCGCACGCACGAAGCGATCGAATATATGAGGGAGGATTTGCGTCGGTATGCCGCGGCCTTCGTCCCGGACGATCAGCAAGGCGCGACCGTTTGCGAAGGGATTTTCGCCGAGATGCGTTTCCGGCGGCCGCGTTTCGAGCTTCAACTCGATTCGACCTCCGGCGTCGGTGTATTTTGCGCTGTTGTCCGAGAGTATCCGCAGGAGCTGTTTGATCAATCCCGCGTCCCCGTCGATCA